>NZ_CAUFYA010000023.1:0-77909 GCF_959596855.1 uncultured Butyricimonas sp. | reverse complement strand
GCTCGCTCTCGTGCTTGACGTTTCGCTGAAACTCAGGCGGGAATACTCTTCATCCCCGGCGTGGTTCTCGCCTGAGGCTTGGCGGATTCTGGTGTTAAGCGTTCCGTTCAGTTTTCCGTCGGTGTACCCGAATGCTTTCACGAATTTACCTTCCAGGGTGGAGCAGAATACTTTTCCGGAGAATGAACCGCCACCCAGATAGCGGAAATCCTTCAGCATTTTGGAAAGGTCGTCCTCCATGGAGCGTGCCTCGGGTACGATGGTTGCCACGAACATGTCGACCTCCCCGTTCGCTCGTTTGGCGACGATTAACCTTCTTCCCGAGATTGTCGTTCGTGTACCGACGAGTCGCTTGTTTTTAAAAATTCCTTCTTGCACCAGTACCGTTGACGTGGAGTAGAGTGGAATCTCTATCAATGTCACCCCTTTATGCCCCGATACCATGGCATTGTCCCATTCGGGATTCAGTTCGACGTTTGCCCTTCCCGTGCTTCTTGCCACGGAAATCCCGGTGAAGGACAACGGGGATAAATCAGTCGCATTATTTTCAAAGAACTCTCTGGCGTCATTGACGCTAAACGGGATAGCTTGCAGTTCCTCTCTGGGAATGGGTTCAAGCCTGTCATCCATGCAAGAATAACAAAATAAGCTGAATAAAGCAATCCCCAGGGAGAATAATTTCATTTTTCTCATAGATTTGTTTTACTTTAAATGTTTGTACAATAATTGTATTACCTCGTTTTTCTCGTGTTATCTCTTTTCTGTTTATTTTTCACCTCCTTTCTCTGTTTCATTTAAATAAGTTCTCATCGTGTGTTTCGCCCGCAATACCGTGGTGTTGACGATTTTCACTTGCATGGACAGGGCTTCCGCTGCCACTTGGCGAGCCTTTTCCTCTTCTCCCGTTTCCCGGTAAAGGGAAAACAGGTGGAAACAGGGAAGGATATACGCCGGGGTCATGCGTGATGCCAGCGAGAATGCCTCTATTGCCTTGTCGTGCTCGCCCTCGTGCCGGTAACACTCGCCTAGCGAGATTAAAATCAGTTCGTTGCATTGTAAGCGGCGAGCCTGCTTCAGCACGGGGAGGGCTTCCCGGTAGAGTTCTCTCGTGTAGAGTTCTTCTGCGTAGCGTAGCACGAAATCCGGTGAGGCATACAGCGCACGGTAGTACTCTGCGAAACAGGGGGGAAGGATGGATTCCCGCTCTTGCCCCGCTTCCTGTAAATCGGTTTCTACAATTTTTCTGTATCGGTATTCCGCCCCAGTCACGAGGAGGCACGCTAATAGCACGGTTCCAACTGAATATCTTACCCACCGGGGCACGCTCGTGACTCGCCCGACGACTTGCGTGTGCCCGGCGATGCTTGCCGCCGCGACATAAAAAACGCACGTGATGGAAGTGTCCTCGAACGGGTAGCCGAACATTCCGAAAATAAAGATGATGACCACTAACCCGGCATGATACCGTGTTGCGCCATTCACGTGTCGGATGCTGCAAAACACGAGCAGGCAGAATAACGCCAGCCCGATAATACCTTGTTCACAAGCTATTTTGAGGCATTCATTGAAAGCGAAATGATTGTTGCCCGCCACCCGGGCGAAACTTGATGCGGGGTGGTGCAGGAACCACTCGGCTTGATAGGGCATGTATTCGGCGGCGAAGGAAGCGATGCCGTGCCCGAACCACGGGGCGTCCCCGAGCATGAAGAGGGAAACTCCGTACACGAGCAATCTCCCTTTTGCGGAATCCGGTCGAATCAGGTAGACGCCCCAGAGTGCGAGTGCTGCGAGTAGCAAGAGTGCCACGGTCGTGAGCACCGCTTTTTTGTTCCACTTCTTGCCCGTGGGCTTTTTCGCGGGTTTCAGGAATGTCCATGCCAGCCCGCACGCCAAAGCCACCCACGCTGCCCTCGAGTGCGCCAGAATCATCCCGGCGGACACGAATGCCATTCCGGCGAGCACGAGCATTTTATATCCCTTTCTTGTTTGTGTCCCGAGCAGGCGTATCCCGCCGAAAATCGCCATGGCTAAATAGATTCCCCATAGAGCGGGAGTGTTGAAACTGCCCGTTTGCCCGAAATACGCATGATAAGAAGGGATGTTGCCCGAGAATTGCAGTATCCCCCACGCGGATTGAACGATGCCGCCGACGAATAAGGCGGGAAAGATCGTGTCGGCGGCAGACGAGTTTCTTGCCCACGTGTATGCGATAACCGCGGCGAGCCAGTCGAAAAGGATAAAAGTATCATCGAGAACGGGAGAGGTGAAGTAACGGATAAGTGTCCAGCAAAGCAACAACCCGACGAGCGTGTCGTTTTTCCTCCACGAGTAGCTTTCCCGGGAGAGGAGGTATGGGATTAGTGCGAGGGAAAAGAGCACGAGCGAAAAAAAAGCAGCCGAAAGCCCCGTGAAGCAGTGGTCGAGTCGGTAGAGTACTGGAAGCAAAACTATTGCGATGCCTATTGTGATTTTATGTATATTCATGTTGTTGATGTTCTGCCTGTATCGCCGCATAGAAGATGGTGTATTATTTATATTTATAAAAAATTGGATGTAACAAAAATAAATAAAATTATGAAAGTTACAATACCCGCCCCGAGTCTTGTATTCGAGGATGACCTGCGGTAAAACCACCCTAATAATACCCTATTCCTGCCTTATCCCGCTTTCAACTCTAGTGGCCCGCTTTTCCAACGCCGTTCCCCGGCGATGTTGGAAAAGGGATGAACGGGAGGGGAAGCGGAGCGGAGAGATGATAAGGGTAGTATAAGGGTATTATTGGGATGGGATTTCTTCGGGCAATAAAAAGTCCGGTTGAGATGAATAGTATTGAAAAATATATTACTTTTGCCCCCGTTTTGGTGCGGAACCTTCGCTCATGAAGGCGACGCTTAATAGGGAATCCGGTGTGAATCCGGGACTGTACCCGCAGCTGTAAGTTCCTTTACAAGGGATTTTGTACTTCAAATGTCACTGGTGTAATAACTGGGAAGGCAACAAAATCCGGAACAAGTCAGAAGACCTGCCGAACGATGATAACCATAGCTTTCGGGAGAAAAAGCGAGAGGAAAAATATGGATTTTACCTTGAAACTCATGTTACCCTAAAGACTATGTTAATAATGCTTTATTCATTATTAATATATAGTTTGTATGAAAAAAGTTGTTGTATTGGCAGTATTGCTGTTCGCGTGTGTCGGCTCGCTTTTCGCCGAGGATAAAGACAAGCGCAAAAAGAAAAGTATCACGGATACGATTTTTCGTATCGATGAAGTAAGTGTGCTTGAAAAAAGAAAACGTATCGATTTGTTGGGGTTGGATGTACCGTTGCGCTTTGTCCCGATAACGGTAAGTAAACTTTCCGGGCAGATGTTGGAGCGTAAAGGTATCGTGAATCTGGAAGATGCCGTGAAGTTTTTGCCCGGGATTATTCACAAGACAAATCAACTGGGGGCGTTCCAACGATTCTCTATCCGGGGACAAGGGAGCGCGCTTATCATGATTGATGGGATGCGGGATGAGCGAACGGTTAGCCAGAATGTTCCTTACGGGGACTTGTCATCCGTGGAATCCATCGAATTGATAAAGGGACCCGCTTCGGTGTTGGCGGGACATTCTGCCATGGGAGGGGTTTTGAACATCGTGCGCAAGAAGGTAACACCGGATTTTTCAGCTAATGCCCGGATTAGTTATGGTAGTTGGGAAGAAAAACGGGCTACATTGGGTTTCGGGGGAAAGTTGGCGGGACCGCTTGATTACCGGGCGAATATCCATTATTCCACGGGCGACGGTTACCGGCGCACGAACGCGAATAGATTCTCCCTTTATGGGGTTTTAGGCGCGAATGTCGGCAAAGTAGGGAGATTGGAAGTGAGTGGCAGTTACGCGGATGATAAGTACACGACTGAAATAGGGGCCGCACCGACCGTGCGTTATGATGTGTACGAAGTCGGTAAGGATGCCGAGCCTTTTATGAAGAGCGGAGAACGGCATCCTTATGCCGATTATCACGAGATATATAATGATTACGCGAATAATCGGATGAAGCGTAAAGTATGGGACGTGACGGCACGGTACACTCACGTGATATCCGAGAACATGACATTGCGAGAGAGGTTTACTTATTTCCATAGCGATTTGGATTATTGCTGCGTGGAAGGATTGGGGTACCGGACTTCGGAGGAATCTATTTATAAATGGTATTATACCTCGAAAGGTAAAACGACCTATATAAATCTGGATTCTGTGGTGCGAAATAAACCGTTGAACTTTAACCCGGATCATAAACAATTGAGTAATGTGCTGGAATTGACAGGTAACGTGGAGACCGGATTCGTGAAACACCATTATACATTGGGGTGGTCGTATTTCGCGTTTGATTTTGTACAGTATAACGGGTACGGGAGTGATGATTTGTGGGGACCCGGATTGGGTGCTGTGTTGGCATTGAAGAATCCGCAGTTGGTACAAGGCTGGTGGGATTCCAAAATTTCAGCTGCAAGTCTGAAAACCGATAGAACGCATGCCGTGTATTTGCATGATGTGATGGAATTTAGCGACCAATGGAAGGCGATGTTGTCCGGACGCGTGGATTTTTATAACTATAAAACGGCAACAGCAAAGGTTTTGGACGGGAAACAGGACTACAAGAAGGAGAACCGTTCGGAATGGAATAAAGTGAAGACTTCCGCTTTCACGTATCGGGCGGGAGTGGTGTATTTCCCGGTGCCGGAATTGTCATTTTATGCTTCCGCTTCTTCTTTCTTCAATCCGGTGGTGAAGTTCTATAATCCGGATATTATGTATTTGGATAGAAAGGGGAACGAGTTCAATCCCGACACGGATGGCGGAGAAGTGTTTAAGCCGGAGAAAGGAATTTCGGCAGAAGTCGGGGGGCATTACACGTTGAATGAATGGGTGGATGTCAACGCTTCGATTTTCTACACGAGTCGCTATAATATCGTGAAGAGTTTGGGAGATACTACTGTAGTGGTCGACGGCAGTACCGTGACGAAGAATATTCAAGGGCAAGTAGGTCGAGGTATGTCAAAGGGATTTGATTTTGAGATTGTGGTTCGTCCTCTTCCGACGCTTCGGTTTACGACGGGATTGAGTTGGGCGGAATATCGTTTGCGACAGATAGCGGAGAGTGGACGATTCTCGAAATACAAGGAAGAAAATAAGAATGTGCGTGAAACAGGTGTGCCTCGTACAACTTTTTACGCGTATGCCGATTACACGATTCCCACGGGGGTGTTGAAGAACTTGTCGTTCCAATTAAGCGGAAATTTCAAGGATAAGGTGTTCTCCGATATCAAGGAACGAATTTACACTCCGGCGTTGTGGCTGATGGATGCGGGAATATATTACACGATTAAAGGGCATGTGAATCTGGCTTTGAATATTAATAATTTGTTTGACAAGGAGTATTTCGAGAAAACAACTGTACTGGGAAAACCCCGGAATTATCAGGCATCCGTGTCATATACTTTTTAGTTTCGCCGAAGGCGAAAGTTACAGGTTGGCAGGTTACAAGTTGGCAGGTTACAAGTTAGTATTTGATTTGTAACCTGCTAATTTGTTGTTTATGAAATCTGTGGAAATATTTTGCGGGGTAGACGTCAGAATGCAGACTTATTGGCTACTTTTGTCAAAAAATAGAATAGTCATTATAATATAAGAATATGAAAAAGTTTGTATTGTTTTTATTTGTTTTGGTCTTTGCTGCCTGTGCAGGTGTTTGTGCGCAAGATACGGTGAAGCAGGATACCGTGAAACCTGAAGGGTATAAGTTTACGGACATTAAGAGATTGCCCGCTACTTCCGTGAAAGATCAGTTCCGTGCCGGGACTTGTTGGTCGTGGTCTACGGCTTCTTTTCTGGAGTCGGAGATGATGCGACAGGGAAAAGATTCGGTTAATCTTTCGGCTATTTATTTCGTGAAACATGCTTACAGTGACAAGGCGGAGAAGTACGTGCGTTTGCATGGCGTGTTGAATTTTGCCGTGGGTGGTGCTTCGTCGGATGTAATTAACATGGCGAAGAAGTACGGGATTGTGCCTCTTGAGGTGTTCAAGGGTTTGAATTACGGGGAGCCGAATCATGTGTTCGGGGAGATTGACGCCGTGTTGAAAGCGTACGTGGAAGCGGTGGTCGAGAATAGAAATAAACGTTTGAGTACGGCTTGGAAGAAAGGGTTTGATGCAATTTTGGACGTTTATCTTGGTGAAGAGCCCGAGAAGTTCGAGTACAAGGGAAAAGAGTACACACCCCGGACTTTTGCCGACGAGGTGGTGGGGTTGAACATGGACGATTACGTGAATCTGACCTCGTTCACGCACCATCCTTTTTACACGGAGTTTGCCTTGGAGGTGGAAGACAATTGGTCGTGGGATAAGGCTTACAATATCCCGCTCAACGAGTTGATGCGGGTGATGGAGAGTGCGATTGATAACGGGTACACTTTCGTTTGGGGTGCTGACGTGAGTGAGAAAGGATTTGCAACGAAGGATGCCGGGGTGGCGGTGGTGCCCTCGACCGACACGAGAGAGATGACCGGGGCTGAAATTGCCAAATGGGAGAAATTGCCTAAAGAACAACAGACGTTGGATGCTTTCAAGCTGGCTCCGGCTCCCGAGAAAAAGATTACCCAAGAGATGCGGCAGGAAGAGTTCGACCGTTACTTGACGACCGACGACCATGGTATGCACGTTATCGGCAAGGCGATGGACCAGAACGGTACACCTTATTTTATCGTGAAGAACTCGTGGAACAAGTACAATCGATTCGGCGGGTATTTCTATGCCTCTTATCCTTATATGGCGTTGAAGACGATGGATATTCTGGTGCACAAGAATGCGATACCAAAGGATATCAGAAAGAAATTAGGGATTTAAACATGAACAAATGCGTAAACCACAGGTATTGATAGGTGCGGCGACTTCGGGAAGCGGGAAGACTACTTTCACGTTGGGTTTGTTGCGATTGTTGAGGAACAAGGGAATGAAAGTACAACCCTTTAAATGCGGACCGGATTATATTGACACGAAACATCACGCGATGGCTGCCGGGGAGGAGGCTGTCAATCTGGATACTTTTATGGCTTCGGCGGAACACGTGCGGCAAATCTATTCCCGTTACGGGACGGGGGCTGATGCCTGCGTGACGGAGGGAGTCATGGGATTGTTTGACGGGTATGACAAGATGAGGGGAAGTAGTGCCGAGATTGCCGGGTTGCTGGGGATTCCCGTGGTGCTGGTGGTGAACGCCAAGTCGACGGCTTATTCCGTGGCGCCCGTGTTACACGGGTTCAAGCATTTTTACCCGGGGATTCGTGTTGTCGGGGCTATCTTTAATTTCGTGGCGTCGGAGTCGCATTACGCTTACTTGCGGGGGGCTTGCGAGGATGTCGGGATTGAAGCGCTGGGGTATATCCCCAAGGATGAAGGGATTGTGATTCCTTCCCGTCATTTGGGGTTGTCGATTGACGGGAGTTGCTGTTTTGACGAGTTTGCCAATCGGGTGGCGGAGGTGATGGCTAAAACCGTGAACGTGGAGCGGTTGCTGGAGATTTGTACGACGGATTTCCCGGCATGTGGCGTGAACGGGGACGCGGAACGGGGAGAGATGAAGATTGCGGTTGCGCGGGATGAGGCTTTTAATTTCATGTACCGGGAGAATATCGGGGCTTTGGAGCGTGAGGGGGAGGTCGTGTTTTTTAGCCCGTTGCATGATACCGTGTTGCCGGAAGCCGATTTGATTTATTTGCCGGGCGGGTATCCCGAGTTGTTTCTTGCCGAATTAAGCGGAAATGAAGAGATGAAACAGGCTCTTCGTGCTTATTGCGAGGCGGGAGGGCGTGTGCTGGCGGAGTGTGGGGGAATGATGTATTTGTGTGAATCTATTGCCGGAACGGATGGTGTCGCTTATCCCATGGTCGGGGTTTTGAGTCGGGAAGCGACCATGGAACCCATGAAGTTGAAGCTGGGGTACCGGGAAGTGGTCTTGAACGGTAAGGCGATTCGGGGGCATGAGTTTCATTATTCCCGCGTGAAACCGGGGACGGAAGAGGTGGCTTGCGTGGGAGAAGTGTACAATGCTAAAGGGGGAAGGGTGGATACACCTGTTTACCGTTACAAAAATGTAATAGCGAGTTACGTCCATTTTTACTGGGGGGAGTGCGGGATGGAACGATTGTTGAATATGGCGTTACGGGATTCGGAATGACAATTTGTCCTGCGGCGGGTATTTTTGACAGGGGGCGTCGCGTGGCATATGTTTTGTTCGGGTTTATTCGGAGAATAGAATAAACTTTAAATAAAAGAGATATGATGAAAGAGAATTTAGTGAAAGCGTTTAACGCTCAGGTGAATGCCGAGATGTGGTCTTCTAACTTGTATTTGTCAATGTCCGTGTATTTCGCCCAGAGTGGGTATCCCGGGATGGCATCATGGATGAAAGCACAGTCTAAAGAGGAATTGGAGCACGCTTACGAGATGATTGATTTCGTGATTAAACGCGGTGGAAATATCGAGATTGGGCAAATCAATGTGGTGCCCGCGGCATGGGGGACGCCGTTGGAGGTGTTCGAGCATGTTTATGAACACGAGTGCCATGTTTCTAAATTGATTGATGATTTGTTGGATGTCGCTATCAAGGAAGGTGATAAAGCCGCCCAGAATTTTATCAATGGATTCGTGAACGAACAAGTGGAGGAGGAAGATACCGCGCAAACAATCGTGGAGCGTCTTCGGAAATTGGACGGGCACAATCTTGTGTATATGGACGATAAGTTGGGGGGACGGAAATAAATTAATGGAGGTGTGTCGGAACACACCTCCGGTTCATAAAGTTTATAAAGTTCGTAAAGTTGAGCCTTCGGCTCTTAAAGTCTGCGATGGTGTGTTGCGACACACCATCTTTATATGATGGAATAAATAGTGCAAATCAGTAAGACGGTAACGAGGCACACGGTTTGATTGACGCGGGCGGCTCGTTTGTAATCCCTGCCGGATAGTTCCCGGTCGTTGCTCCCGATATAGGGTTTTTCGACGAGGATACCGTGGTAGATGTTGGGTCCGCCGAAGCGGCAATTCAAGATGCCTGCCATCGCCGATTCGGGGTAGCCGGAATTGGGACTGGCGTGTTGCCGGGCGTATTTTCGAATGAAGCTGAAAATACCTTTTCGATAGCCGGATAAGGCCATTAGGAAAGCTGTCAATCGGGCGGGGATGTAATTCAAAATGTCGTCGAGATGCGCAGAACAGCAGCCGAAGTCCTTGTATCGGGCATCTTTGTACCCGAGCATGGAATCGAGGGTGTTTACCATCTTGTACATCATCATGGCGGGAAAGCCGCCCAAGGCGTAGAAGAATAGCGGTGCGACGACCCCGTCGCTGAGGTTCTCCGCCATCGTTTCCAGTACGGCAGTGTATATCTTTTTCGGGGGCAATTGACTGGTGTCGCGTCCCACTATCCATGAAAGGCGTTTTCTTCCGGCTTCCAATCCTCGCGTTTCTAGCGTGCGAATCACTTCCCCACCTTCTTGAATAAGGCTATGGTTTGCCAGACCGTAGAAGACGAGAACGGAGGCAACGATGTAGTAGACGGCGGGATGAATGAGCCAAGAACCCCATGCGAGCACTCCCCCCGTGCAGAGGGTGGCGAGAGGCAACCCGATAGCGATGAAGCAACCTTTGGCTTTACGGTAGTTCCCTTTGTTTAAATGTCGTTCGCACCAAGCGATGATATTCCCGAAAGCCACGATGGGATGGGGTAACTTTCTCGGGTCGCCGAAAAGTAAGTCGAGCAGGTACCCGATGACGAGGGGAACGATTATAATCGAAAATTGAAAATTGAAAATTGAAAATGAATTCATTTTAATTCTAAATCTTTTAGCGCGTTCACGAGCATTTGGTTTTTCTCTTCGGAGAGGGTGTTTATCCGGAAGTAGTGTTCATCCAATCCGCGGAAGTTGGAGGCGTCCCGGATTAAAATCCCGTGTCGTTCGATGAGATGTTGTTTCAGTTGCCTCGTGTCGAATTTCGTGTGCACGAGGAAGAATGAAGTACCTGAATTCAACGGGATGAAACCGGGGAGGTTGTCGAGTTGGTTGACGAATTGTTGTTTTCGTTTCATCAGTCGGCTCGTGTCGGGGAGTAGGTATTTCCCGTTTTTAAGTAAGAATTTACCGACCTCGATAGCCAGTGAATTGACGCTCCACGGGGATTTGAAAGCCCGGACGCGTTCTATCAAGGCTTCATTTCCTAACATGTAGCCCAAGCGTAAGCCGGGGATGGCGAAATTCTTGGTCATGGAAT
The DNA here is from genome assembly GCF_959596855.1 of uncultured Butyricimonas sp. Lineage (NCBI taxonomy): Bacteria > Pseudomonadati > Bacteroidota > Bacteroidia > Bacteroidales > Odoribacteraceae > Butyricimonas > uncultured Butyricimonas sp. Next base: position 67,591 of record NZ_CAUFYA010000023.1, on the reverse strand, counting down.
GTATTATCAATAGATTCGGGTAGCGGGACAATAGCGGTTCGCTGGTTTCTGCTGTCGGGGCGAAGTTGATGAACGATTCATCCACGACAAGCGTCATGTCCGGGAATTGTTGCAGGATGTATTCTATTTGTTCTCGCGTCCAGATGTACCCGTTCGGGTTGTTCGGGTTACAGATAAACATCAAATCTCCCGCGATGGGTTGGAAGTTTTCCAAAGGGATGAATGAGAGTTGGTGTTTGTATAATGTACAAGCGTCTTCATATTCGCTGAAGGAAGGTACCGGTAGTATCGTTTTCGCCCCCTCGAAAGCGTGGGCGATGAGGTAAAACAGCTCGGTAGCACCGTTTCCGGCAATCACGTTGCGCGGTGTCAGGTTGTGGCTGTTTGCCACTTCGTTTACAAAGGATTCGGCAGCGGGTTCCGGGTAATGGAATATCGTGTCGATTTGTGTCTTGAGGACGGAGCGGATGATGTCCGCGTCCGCGTCGTACCATACATTCGTGGAGAAATTGGCTTTAATATTTGTTCCTGTCTGGAACAGGTCGTCACCATGTCCGTTTAGCATTGTTATTTGGTTTTAAGTGTGGAGTATATATAGTCCATGTCAACACATGCTCGCACGTGCCGGGCTAGTTTGTCATATTGTTGTTCCTTAAACTCGGCGTAGTCGAATGTTTTCGGCGAGGCTTGGGTTAGACCTGTCGCCAAGTCATTCAGTACGACGTTGTTGTCCAAAATGCCGTGGAGGTAGGTGCCCCAGCATTTGTCGCTGAGCAGGTAGCCGTCCGCCTGTCCGTCGGGTAGCCGATTGAGAGGCGAGGCGGTTGCCCCGTCAAGCAGGAGGGTGCGTCCCATGTGGATTTCGTACCCTTGGCAAGTTTCCGGGTAATCGCGGAAGTTGAATTGGCGTTGTCGTGTGACTTTCTCCGGTTCCATGACCGTGACGAGTGGAAGGATACCCAAGCCCGGTATGGCGGGTATGTCGCCTTCAATCTGGTCGGGGTCCTCGATGCGGGCGCCCAGCATTTGGTAGCCGCCGCAGATGCCGATTACTTTTTTCCCGTCTTTGTGGGCACGAATGATTGCCTCGGCGATGCCGTTTGCCCGGATATTTTGTAAATCCGATATCGTGTTTTTGGTGCCGGGCAGGATGATGATATCGGCTTTACGGATTTCGTCGGTGTTGTTCGTGTAATAAGCGTGGAATCGCTCATCTCTTTCCAGCACGTTGAAATCCGTGAAGTTGGACATCCTTTTCAACAGTACGATAGCGACGTTGATTTTCCCGCTTTCCGCTTTCGCGTGTTTGGTTTCCAAGGAAACGGAGTCTTCCTCCTCGATATAGATATCCCGGAAGTAAGGGATGACCCCGACGACGGGTATGCCTGTCAATTCGTGCAGTAGGCGGCGTCCTTCGTCGAAAAGGGAGCTGTCCCCCCGGAACTTGTTGATGATGATTCCTTTCATTTGGCGTTTTTCTTCTTCCGACAGTAGGGCGATGGAGCCATAGACGGAACCGAAGACGCCGCCCCGGTCGATGTCTGCAACTAAATAGGTGGCGGCATCGGTGCGCAGAGCCATGCGCATGTTGGTGATATCCCGCTCCCGGAGATTCAATTCGGATATGCTGCCGGCTCCTTCCAGTACTATCGGGTTGTACCGGGCACGCAAACGCTCGTAAGCGGCATAGGCTTCGTTGAATAATCCGGCTTTGTTGTCGGACATGAAGTATGCTTTCGCAGACATGTTGCCGACGGGTTTCCCGTTTACTACCACTTGCGAGTTCTGGTCATTCGTGGGTTTCAGTAGCACGGGATTCATGTCGCTTTCCGAGGCGATACCGCACGCTTCCGCCTGTACGGCTTGGGCTCGTCCTATTTCCAACCCGTCGGGGGTGGAGAAAGAGTTCAAGGACATATTTTGTGCCTTGAAGGGGGCGGGATGATAACCGTCCTGTTTGAATATACGGCAAAATGCCGTGTTGATGATGCTTTTTCCCGCGTCCGAGCAGGTGCCGACAAACATGATAGAGCGAAGAAACATGTGTTAATTTTAGATTTTAAATTTTAGACCTATTGATTTCTTGATTTATGATTTAAGATTAGATGATTCCCATCCACTAACCAACGCTCTTTCAATCGTAAATCGTAATTCATAAATCGTAAATTATTTCTTTTTCTTGTAAAGAAAGGCTTTCCATTTTTCCTCTTCCGAGCCTTCTTTATCCATATCCCAGCGTGCCATGGTGAAAAGTAAATCGGAGAGGCGATTCATGAAGCGAAGGATGAGAGGGGGAACTTCATCTGTACGGTTTAGTGTCCATAAACGTCTTTCGGCTCTCCGTGCGATGGTGCGTGCCACGTGGCATTGGGCGGAAATCATTGTTCCACCCGGTAACACGAAATGTGTAGAGGGGTGTTGCAGCTCGTTATTCATCCGGTCAATTTGTTGCTCGCAAAATGTATCCAGAGCCTCCGGGAGTTTGTTCGGGTTCTGTGCCCGGATAGCGGAAGGGGTTGCCACTTGTGACATGACAATCATTAACGAGCGTTGAAGGTATGCTAATACTTCTTGGCGTTCGTCCTCTTCGTTCAAAAGAGCCCGGATGACACCTAGCGACGCATTCAGTTCGTCGAGCGTTCCGTTTGCCTCGATGCGGATGTCATCTTTATCTACCCGGCTACCCCCGTGTATTCCGGTGGTTCCTTTATCTCCTCCTTTCGTGTATATCCTCATAATAATTGTTTATATTTTATAATAAACCCGGGTTGTGTTTTCCATGATAGGGAGGTCTATCATGTCGATAGGGCGTTTCCCTTCAAGGTACGCGATGATAGCCCGGTTGAATGCCCCGTGACCGATGGCAACGATGCGTTGATTCGGGAAGTTCTCTTGCAGGTAATGGATAAAGTCGATGGCACGTTGAAAGAGAGCCTCGACGGATTCCACGCTGGGGGGAAGATGCAGCCAATCGACATCGTCCAATTGCTTCCCGGTATATACCCCCCAATCCATTTCCCGTAATAAGGGAGTTTGCAAGGGTGTTAGTCCGTGATGTTTTGCCACGGCGAGTGCGGTATCATAGCTTCGTGCCAAATCACTGCACACGACAGCGTCAAGTTGTTCATCCTTTAAGTCTTCCGCCAGATTCTCCGCTTGCGCTTTGCCCAAAGGGGAGAGTGTGCCGGGAAGTTGTCCTTGCAGGATATGTTGTTGATTTTCCAGTGTTTCCCCATGTCGGGAGAGTATAAGTTCAATCATCACTATTTTTTATTATCCACGATACAAAAATAGTAAACAATTTCATTTCTCACGGTATTCCCGGGGTGATTCTACTGTAATACTACCTTTACACGCTTACAACTCTCTTGTTGCACCGTTATTTTGCCCTTTTCCGGTGGAGGTGTAAGCGGGTGAAATGTGGGGTGTAAGCACCATGAGGTAGGATTACCGTGGGATAACCCAAGGATTACAGTTCTTTCTGCATGATAATGACGTCGAAGTCTTCCCCGAATTTATGTCCCACTTTTTCAAGTTGCGCGCAACGTTTAAACCCGTATTTCTCGTGAAACGATATGCTTTGAGGATTCTTGGATGAAATGTCGGCGAGGATTATCCGGATACCCCGTTTTTTCGCGTCGGTTTCCAGTATATCCAGACTCATTTTGCCTGCCCCGGCATGCGTGTAATGGGGGAGGATAAAATAACTGATTTGTGCCGTGTGTTTGAACGTGGGGAACGGGTGATAAGCACTTAAATAGCAGAACCCCGCGATGGCTCCCGTGTCTGAATCTTTTATGGCGTAGGCGGGATAGTCTTGTATTTTCTCCATTATTTTTTCAAAGAAGATGTCCGGCAATCGGGTTTCGGAAAAGGCTGCGAAACTGTTTTCAACGTAGTAATTGAAGATGTCCATAACCTCTTTCTGGTGTGTATTTCCTAGTTTTTCAAATGTGATGTTCATTGTGATTCAGGATATTGGTTTGGTCAAAGTTATAGAAAATATTGTATATTTTCCGGGATAATACTTTGCTTTTCTTGAAAAAATAGAGAGATTTGTTGTCTTGTTAAGTCTTTCGGTGTTTCCCGGAAGGAAATGAAAAGATGTAATATGGAAAAAAGTGTGCGGTTAAGATATTTATTATTGACATTGGGGATTGTTGTGTTGGGATTGCTTTCCCGGAAGACGAGTATCTGCTCGATTGACTTCGTGAGAATGTATGTCGGGGATGTACTTTGGGCGATGATGGTGTATTTCGGTTGTCGGTTGTTGTTCGTGAGTTTGAAGAAAAGTGTGTCTTTTTGGGGGGCGTTGAGTTTTTCTTACTTAATAGAGGTTAGTCAGTTATATCATGCACCTTGGATAGACTCTATCCGGGCGACGACGTTGGGAGGGTTGGTTTTGGGTTTCGGTTTCCTGTGGAGTGATATCGCGTGCTATACGGTGGGAGTGACTCTTGGATTTTGGGTGGATTCCTTGCCGGGATGGGGGCGAAAATAAATGTTTTATATTTTCCGGAATAATGTTTTGAATTTCTTGAAAAAACAGAGAAATTTGTCGCTATGATGAAAAGAAAACTAATATTGGTTACGGGCGGACAGCGTTCCGGGAAAAGCAGGTACGCGCAAGAATTAGCGTTGCATTTGTCCGAAAAACCGGTTTATCTGGCTACTTCAAGGGTGTGGGACGAGGAATTTAAAGAGCGGGTAAAGCGTCATCAACAAGACCGGGGAGCGCAATGGACGAATCTGGAAGAGGAGAAGTTTATAAGTAAATGTGACGTGCGGGGGAGAGTGGTTGTCATTGATTGTGTGACTTTGTGGAGCACGAATTTCTTTTTTGATAATGATTCGGACGTGGATAAATCGTTGGAAGAGATAAAAGAAGAGTTCGACCGGTTTACCCGGCAAGAGGCGACGTTTATATTCGTGACCAACGAGATTGGGATGGGGGGAATAGCTGTTGATCCCGTGCAGCGCCGTTTCACGGATTTGCAGGGATGGGTGAACCAGTATATCGGTCGTGCAGCCGATGAGGTGGTGTTGATGGTGTCCGGTATTGCCATGAGAGTGAAGTAAATAAAATATAATTTTTAATTGTATGAGAAGTTTTGTTATAAAAGAAACGGATAAGGCGATTTTGCCTGATTTGATTGATAAGATAAATAATTTGACGAAACCGAAAGGGTCGTTGGGATTGTTGGAGAAGGTTGCGGCTCAAATCGGTTTGATACAGCAAACTCTTTCCCCGGAGTTGAGAAAACCGCAGAATATCATTTTTGCCGCAGATCATGGCATCGTGACGGAAGGGGTTAGTTTTTCCGCTCCCGAGGTGACGGCACAGATGATTTCCAATTTCATCAAAGGGGGTGCCGGGGTGAATATGTTTGCCCGTCAACACGGTTTCGGGATTAAGTTGGTGGATTGTGGGGTGAACTGTGATTTTGGGCCTATGGAAGGATTGATTGACCGGAAGATTCGGAAGATCACTTCGAATTATTTGCACGAGGCAGCCATGACTGAAGAGGAGTTTGACCGGGCAATAGAGATTGGCGCGGAGATCGTGGATATGGTGTATGCCGAGGGGACGAATGTGGTGAGTTTCGGGGAGATGGGAATCGCGAATACTTCAACTTCTTCCCTGTGGATGACTTACTTGACGGGGATTCCTTTAGCGGATTGCGTGGGAGCGGGTAGCGGGTTGTCACGTGAAGGAGTGGAACACAAGTACAATGTCTTGCGTCGCTGTATGGAGAATTACAAGGGTGACGGTTCTGCTAAAGATATTCTTCGTTATTTCGGCGGATTCGAGATGCTGGCTGCCGTGGGAGGAATGCTTCGGGCTGCCGAATTGGGGATGATTATTATCGTGGACGGTTTTATCATGACGAATTGCGTGTTGGCGGGACTGGCTTTGTACCCGGCATTGACGGATTATTGTATCTACGGGCATCAGGGCGACGAGTGCGGGCATAAACTTGTGCTGGATTACTTGAAGGCGGAACCTCTGTTGAATCTTGGTTTACGCTTGGGGGAGGGAACCGGGGCAATCTGTGCTTATCCTTTACTGGTTTCAGCCGTGAACATGATAAACGAAATGGCTTCTTTTAAGTCTGCGGCGGTGACGAAGTACTTTAAATAATTGAAAATTGAAAGTTGAAAATTGAAAATGAGAGTGAATCACGGAATCTGAAATCACAGAATAAGCGTTGGTTCGTGCGGCTGGAATCTAAAATCTAAAATTTAAAATCTAAAATTACTATGCGTTCTCTTTTGGCGGCAGTGATGATGTTTACGCGTTTACCATTATGGAGATTGGTAAACGTGGATAAACGCTATTTTGCGGATGTGATTAAGTTCTGGCCGTTGGTGGGATTTTTGACGGGGGCGACAACCGGCGGTGTGCTCTGGTTGGCGGCACAAGTGTTGCCGTTGGGGGTGGCTTGTGTGTTGGCGATTATAGCCAGAATATTATTGACCGGGGCTTTGCACGAGGACGGGTTAGCAGATTTCTTTGACGGCTTTGGGGGAGGAACTTCCAAAGAGAAGATTCTGGCGATCATGAAAGATTCCCATATCGGGTGTTACGGGACCATAGGTTTGGTGCTTTATTTCATGTTGTATTATGCTTTATTATCGAGTTTCGACCCCGCAATGATTTTTCCTATCGTGATAGCCGCCGATTGTTTTTCCAAATTGTGTACAGCGGTAATGATAAACACGTTATCTTATGTCCGCAAGGAAGAAGAGAGTAAAACAAAGGTGATTTACAGTAAGGTACGAATACTTATTTTTGTTCTCGTGGGGGCTATCACGATGATTCCCTTCTTTTTTCTAAAAGATGCGTCATTCTGTTGGGCAGTGGTTCCCGCTATATTGGCGGCTGTTGCTCTACGCTTCTTCTTTAAGGCAAAGATAGGAGGCTATACCGGCGATTGTTGCGGGGCTTCCGTCTTGATTATCGAACAGGTATTTTACTTGGGAGTACTCGTGATCTGGTGTCGCTATCAATTTTTGTTTTAGATACATATTAATTTTATGACTGATATTAAGACTACAATTATAGCTTTGGAAAAACAAGCTTTAGAGTTATGGAATAACGGGAATCCCGACGGGTTTATCGAGTTGTCTTCTGATGATGTCGTTTATTTCGATCCTGCTTTCGAGAATAAACTGGAGGGTAAAAGAGCCTTGGAAGAATACTATGCTCATGTCAGGGGGAAGATTAAAATCGACTTGTATAAAATGATAAATCCTGTTGTGCAGGTATCTCCGGGAGTAGCCGTTCTGACTTATAACTATGAGGCTCATCGGGAGGGTAGGGTATTCAGAATGAATTGCACGGAAGTTTATAAATTGAACCCGTCCAATCAGTGGAAAATAATACACACACATTGGTCTTTTGTTCAGCCTAATAAGTAAGTATGAAAACACTTTTTCTTTTTCCCGCTATGATTTGGCTGTTGCTGAATGTCATGTCCGTGTCGGCTCAAGAGAATCATGTTCGGGCATTGCGTCCGTTGGAACAATGCATACTTGTTACGGATATGAGTGACCGGATAGAATCGGTAGAGTGGTTTCCTTTGCGTTTTCCCGATGGTTCGGCATTGGAATATCTCAGAAAGATGTTGGTATTACCCGACGGTCGTTTCCTTATTCATCATCAGAAAGATGTTGCTTGCTTTGATGCCAAGGGGAAGTATCTTTTTTCCATGGGACAGGCAAGTACCCCGGAAGAGGGATGCGGATTGATTCATGATATATGCATGAGTGTGGATCAGAAATACATGTATATGGCGGGACGGGATGATGTGGTGCTGTGTTTTGATTTGAAAGACGGGAAGTTAGTGAAGAAAATATTCTTGAAAGATAGCGAGAGGGTTTATAATTATTATGATATTGCCCCGTCTGCGGAAGGAGGATTCTTCCTTTACACGCCTTACGAGAATGACAAAGAAGGAGTTGTAGAGGGGCAAAAGATGTTAGTACAGTTCGATAGTACCGGACAAGAGGTCGGACGGTTTATCATGCGACCGGATTACGTGTTGCCGGGTTTCATGATAAGTCAGGCATGTGGGAATCAGTATTTTGTCCGGGTACAGGGAGGTGATAATGCCGGTTATCGTGTCAAAGACGGGATATTGCAGAAATATTGTACGATTGATTTCGGGACTAAGGGTATTCCTGCCTTATATATGTACACGAATGAGCAAGGAGGGAATATACAAAGCTACATGAGGGCTGATTATTTTAAAATGCCTATTTTCTTTAGCGAAACTGCCGGGTATTTTTATTTCTGTGTTTGTGGACCGAAAGCTAAAGAATATTATTTCCTGTATCCCCGTGGCGAAGAAAAAGGAATCTATTGGGAAGGGGATCAAAATGGTATGGTTATCCGTTTTTGGGCTTCCGATGACGAGTATTTCTATGCCATAACCGAATACGGTTTGCAGGATTATGACGTTCGGACGGTTGATCCCCTGTTGCGGGAAATCATGGCACGTATCGGGCTGGTATCCAAGGAAAAATTAAAGGGTTCTCAATTCTTGAAGATCAAGTTTAAGGATTGATATTTAGTTCTCTATTTTGATTCGGATAATGTGTCCGTCTGTTTGTTGAACTTGCAAGGTGCCGTCTTCTCCGATCGGGTAGACGGTTTTGTACTTGCAGGGAACAATCTCTTTTCCGTCCGTGTTGATATAGCCCTCTGTGTTTTGATGCCTGACAATAGCGTATCCCTCGGGGGTAAATTCTCCGATATAGGTGTACTTGCAAGGAATAAGTTCTTTGCCTTCGCTATCTCGTAAGCCGACCATGAATTCGTCATCCATGACGAGCAGGCGTCCGAGGTTCAGACTTAGCCAATAGATGTCTTTGTATTTACATGGAAGCATGACTTCACCCCTGATGTTGACCATGCCGAAGTGTTTGTTTTGAGAAATGCGGTACAGGTTACCTCCCAATTTCCCGATGGATTCGTAAATACAAGAAAGTAATTCGTTGCCCGAACTATCGACAAGCCCGTATTTTTGACTTTTTTTCACGCGAAATAGTCTGTTCCCGAAATCTTGAATATCCTCGTACTCGGCAGGGACGATTTCTCTTCCGGAACGATTCATGTACCCGTATTTCCCGTTTCGTTTGACGGGAGCGGTTTCGTAATTCTGGAAGTCTTCTATCCGGTCATATTTACATTCGGTCAGTTCCCTGCCGTCCCCGCTCATAAGCCCGAATTTATTGTCCCGTTCCACGCGTATCAGTTTGCCCTTGAATAGGTTCACTCTCCCGTCGCATAGCGTGAGGGAGGTATATTGGCAGGGAAGAATTTCTTTCCTGTCTATATCGAGAAGTCCATGAAGGGAATCTTGTGTCGTGAGGTATAGAATTGGACCGAATTTACGGATTTTATCGTATTGGCAAGGAAGGATTTCTTTCCCTTTTTTGTTGATGAACCCGAATTTTTGTTCCCGTTTCGCGAGAGCGATACCTGTAGAATCGAACTCTTCGATGTCGTCGTACAGGAAGGGAATAACGGTTTGATCAGTAAGGGTGATATAGCCGTATTTATTCAGTTTTTTCGCTTTGATAATCGTGTCTTCTCCCGGAAATTCGATTTCATCATACAGGCAGGGAATAATTTCTTCGCCGGTAGTCGCGATAATTCCTTGGCAGCGGTTGAAATAGACTTTTGCCACGTTGTTTTGGAAAGATTCCGCGGCATCGTATTTCAACGGGATAACGATATCGCCGGACATATTGATGTACCCGTATTTGCTGCCCATTTTGACAGCCGCCAAACCTTCTTGGAAGTCAAGAGCGTGGTCATATTTGTAGGAAATGATTTCTTCCCCCTTCTCGTTGATGAACCCCCATTTGCCGTTGGCAAGCTGGTGGGCGTATCCCGTGAAGTTGTAATTATTTTGGCATGAACATACAATTACTATGTAACAAACGCTTAGTATAAATAAAATAGAACTTTTCATTGTAGTTAGATTTACTTCTAATCGAATCAAAAATATAAATTAATTGGCAAAATTCTAGCAGGATAGGAAAAAAAAGACGATTTTTACAAAGTGAAAGATTGTATTATGGAAGTAATTTTGGTAAGACATACGAAAGTAAATGTCGTGCCGGGCATGTGTTACGGGAATACGGATGTGGATGTGGCTTCTTCGTTTGAAGAAGAGGCGGAGCGTGTACGGTTGGCATTATTAAAGCATGAGTTTGACGCTATTTATTCGAGTCCTTTGCAAAGGTGTCGTAAACTGGCTCTTTATTGCGGGTACGAGAATATGCTGTTGGACGAGCGATTGAGAGAATTGAATTTCGGGAGTTGGGAAGGACAGCGTTGGGACGAGATTCAGGATCCCCGGTTGCAGGAGTGGTATGACGATTGGTTAAGTATGCCGGCGGGAGGGGCTGAAAGTTTTTTACAACAATACAACCGGGTTTCAAGTTTCATGGATGATTTGAAAGAAACGAAAAGCCGGAGTGTCTGCGTGTTCACTCACGGGGGAACAATCCGGGCGGCATTGATTTATGCCGGGAAGTATAATTTTAATCAAGCTTTCACGGACGATGTGGATTACGGATCTCAAATCAGGATTACAATATGAGAAATATTGTTATTGTTTTATGCCTGTTATTCACGGTGAATCTTTTTGGTGAACAGAAAGAAAAAGAGGATGAATATATTCTATTGATTAGTTCGTATAGTAGTCGCTATCCTTGGCCGAAGATGATAGAGAATACTTTTCGTGACGAGGTGGGAAGAGTGGAAGGAAGGGTTAAAGTGTATAGCGAGTATCTGAATTGCGACAGGTTTTCTTCCTCTGAAATATGGTTGGAGAGGATGAGGATGATTATTCGGAATCATGCTTCCCGTCCTCCTAAAATTGTCGTACTGATAGCCGACGGGGCTTGGATGGCTTACCGGAAAGCCTATTCCGGGGAATGGGGGGGATGTAAAAGTACTGCTTGGCGGGGTCAAGGATTGGGGAATGGATTTTGACCGTTACTGTGACAAACAACATTTGTCCGCGAATGATTTCGTGGCAACGGCCGATTTGTGCAAGCGGTATAATGCGACAGGATTGACGGAGCGCGTGGGGGTGAATAAGACGATACATATGATGAAACGATTGTTCCCGGATACGAAGAATGTTGCCCTTATCGGGGATAATTGTTTTTACGGGATATTTGCCTCTTTACTTGCCCAGAAGTTTATCCCGGGAGAGCATCCGGAATTGAATTATATACCGTTGGACGGTCGTTTCCTCACGACGGATTCTTTGTTGCGGCGTTTACGGCAATTACCGGAACACACGGGTATCGTGTACGCGTCATGGTTGCAGGATGTTACCGGACAGACGAATGATTTCGAGAGAATGAACGACAACATTCTTGCGCTGGTGGGGCAGCCTGTGTTTTCTCTTTCCGATTGGGGCGGGAAAGGCGACGATTTTATAGGTGGTTATTATTATTCGTCCATGAATTACGGGCAACGGTTAGCCGGAATTGCCGTCGAACTGTTGCATGGGGCTGAGCCGGAAGATATACCGTTACACAATGCCAGTGATGATTTCGGGGCGCATCTGAACAAGAGTTTGGTCGTGAAGTATAACTTGGATCCGGCAGTCGTGGGAGAACCGGTAACTTATTTCAACGTTCCTCTTTCTTTCTGGGAAGAGAACAGGAGAGTACTGCTAAATGCGTTGATCGGTTCGTTGGTTTTTGTCTTGGCGGTAATGATCGGTTTCTATTTTTACCGGACAAAGAACTATTTGAAGTGGCAACGGAAGTTAAGCGAGAGTTTGAAGAGTTCTTTGGAGAACCAGCTTCATGTTTCGGAGACGCTGGAAACTTTTTTACAGGAGAAAACCGAGGCGGAAGCGGTGAATCAAATGTTGTTGCGGATGTTGGAGGAATATAATGCCGACCGGGCGTATATATTCGAACTGGACCGTTCCGGGCAATATTGTGACAACACGTACGAGATTGTGGCGGAAGGTATTGAACCTCAAAAAGAATACTTGCAACATATACTTTTGGCAAACTCGGGAAATTTTTATTCCATGGTATGGCAGAATGAGTTGCTTGCCGTGGATGATTTAGAGGCTACCCGCGGAAGCATACCGGAGGAGGAGTGGCAGATACTGGCGAATCAGGGTATTCAGTCTATTCTCGTGGCTCCTTTACATTCGAACAATCGTACATGGGGATTCGTGGGTGTCGATTTCGTGCGGGAAAAGAAGGTGTGGACGGAACAGGATAAATTGTATCTCAGCACGTTGTCGCATGTTTTATGCATTGGCATGTCCCACTATCGTTCGGAAATACTTCAAAAAGAGAGTGAATTGCGTTTCGGTTATCTTTATCGCAATACATCCTTGGCGATATGCCTTTTTGACGCTAAAGGGGTTTTGCAGGAAGTGAACGAGTGTTTCCTCGAGGCGACGGGAATCATGAACAAAAAAGACTTGTTGGGACTATCTCTCTATTCTCTTCGTTTCCTTTCCGATGAGCGTTGGAAAGTGCTGGACGGAACGGGACAACTGGTAATGGATTACGTGTTCTCTCCCAAGGCATGGAAAGAGGCGTACGGGATTTATTCCCGTCGGGTTTCTTCCTGTTATTTCACGGTTCACGTGAAAGAACTGAAAGATGAGGTTGATAATACTCTCGGGTATATGATGGTTTGGATTGATAACACGGTACTGGTGGAGGCGAGGGCGAAGGCCGAAGAGTCCGACCGTTTGAAATCTGCTTTTATTGCCAATATGTCGCACGAGATACGGACTCCCTTGAATGCTATCGTCGGTTTTTCCGAGTTGCTTACCACGGACGAGGAGGTGGAAAAAGAGGAGAGGGACGAGTATATCAAGTTGATACGGACGAACACGGATTTATTGTTGCAGTTGATAAACGATATTCTCGATCTGTCGAAAATTGAAGCCGGAGTGTTGGATTTTGTCCCGGAGAAAGTGGATTTGGAGTTACTTTTGTCGGGCATCGAGGCATTGTATAAGATGAAAGTCAGGGAAAATGTGAATGTTGAGTTTGTGAGTAAACATACCGGATTGCAGTTTTTGTTTGTCGATAAAAACCGGTTGAGTCAAGTGATATGTAATTATTTGAATAATGCCTTGAAATTTACCGCGAAAGGACATATTTATTTCGGGTATGAAGTCCGTGAGAATGACGTGTATTTCTTTGTCGAGGATACAGGTACCGGAATACCGCGGGAGAAACAGGAGTCTATCTTTCAGCGTTTCGTGAAATTGGATTCTTTCAAACAAGGTACGGGACTGGGACTTTCAATATGTTCCACTATCGTGGAGAAATGGAAAGGGCAGATTGGTGTAAAATCGGAAGAGGGACGAGGTTCCACGTTCTGGTTTACCGTGCCGAGATTATAGAGAGGAGTGTTCGTATGCACTGTTCTCTGCTTTCTTTTTTTCTGCACGGAGTTTTTTGCGCAATCCTTTCTCGACGGCAAGTACAAGGAAAACGATTAGAAATAGTATTGCGACGTTGAGCCACGTGCGGAAACTGGACTCGTAGAAGTCCGTCATGGCAAATTTAGCGATTGCGGCCAAGATTAATATATACAGACACGTGCGTACATTCCGCAGCTTCTTTTCCGTGGAAGCAATGATGTCATTATCGGAAGATTCCTTTTCTGTTTTCATGGCCTTGTGGTTTAGTACGTAATTATATTTCTGTAAAGGTATGAAATTAATTTTAGATATCAATCACGTGAAATTGCACTTATTCCCGTGTGTTGTAGAATTCCCGGTATCTTTCAATTGCATCCTCAAGCAATGCTTTTTCGATTTTCGGTTGACGTTCAAAGAAAGTGGTTTCTATTTTTATCTGGCTTCTTTGAGCAATCTTTTTCCAATTCCCGACAATTCTACCGTTATACAAGATGACGGGATAGAATATGCCATTGTTAGAGAATGCTTTCGGGTGGTGAACGGGGTCTATCACTGTGCCTCGCTCTTTATAGCTGATGAGGTATTCGTCATAGGAAGGCAAGAGATGAAGTTGTGGTCGCATGGAAGGTGCGTTAGAGCAGGATTCATGCACGTGTAACTCGAAAGAGCCGTATTTTTCCACGTGCAACTCCGATTTGATGGTTTCTATCGCTTGTTTGGCTTCCGAGATGAGCAAACCGGACCACCAAGTGAAATCTTCTAGGCTGGCAGGAGAATGGCTTCTGAAATAATAGGTAGCTAATTTAGCCAGAGCTTCTTCTTTGTGTAGCTCTTTTACGGGGGGAATACGTTCTTCCAAGAGAGCGTAAGTCGGTTTTTGTTTCCTATCAACACCGCTGCAAATGATACCTTCCGATTCAGAGCGGTTCAAACAATATTTCAAGAATATGGGATTACCGCTATGGCTCATTTGCACAAGAGTTTTCTCCAGTTCTTCCTTGGTTAGGCTCTTGCCTTCAAGAATTTTCTCTATGTCCTGTTTACATTTTTGATATTCTTTCTCGCCGATATTTATTTGGCTGCACCATGACTTGAATGCTGCTATATTACGTTGTTTGCATAGTTTCAGCATCCAGCGTAAATCTTCTGCCGCGACAATGTGCCACGTGGGACGCATGACATGGGTACGGATGATTTCTCCTTTTTGTAGAGCCTCTTCAACGACAGATAAAGAACCTGATTTTAGTCTTATTCCGATAGCCCATTTTACCATCGGGTAGTTTTGAGCTTGTATCGCACCCATCCATGTCACGAGTTCTTTCGGTGTTTCGAATCGTGAATTTATCAATTGTTGGCATTGCAGACGGATGTTTGTCAACATATGTGGGTTTGTAAAATTATAAGGTTTATAAAGTTCATAAAGTCTTTACCGCCACAAGCATCTTACTGAAAAAACTTATATACTTTATAAACCTTATGAACTATTCTATCGTTTTACTTCTTCTTTTACGTTCGTTTTCGTCCAAGTAAATCTTGCGAAGACGCATGGCTTTAGGGGTGACTTCCACGTATTCGTCTTCTTTGATATATTCCAGTGCTTCTTCCAAGCTGAATAATACCGGGGGAGCGATGTTCGTTTTCTCGTCCGAACCGCTGGCACGCATATTCGTTAATTTCTTGGATTTGCAGACGTTGATAACAATATCGTCTTGACGTGAACTTTCGCCGATTACTTGTCCGGCATATACTTCGTCGCCCGGGGTAATGAAGAATTTACCTCTATCCTGCAATTTGTTGATCGCGTAGGCAAATGAATCTCCTGTTTCCATGGCAATCAGCGACCCGTTGATGCGCATCTCGATATCTCCGGCGTAGGGCTCGAAACCTTTCAGACGATGTGCCATGACAGCTTCTCCCGCGGTAGCGGTCAGCAAGTTACTTCTTAAACCGATGATGCCTCTGGAAGGGATATCAAAAGTCAGGTGTACCCGTTCGTCACGGTGTTCCATGTTTGTCATGGTTCCTTTGCGGCGGTTGACCATCTCGATGGCTTTACCGGAAACCTCTTCCGGGAGGTCGATGGTTAATTCTTCCACGGGTTCACATTTCACGCCGTTGATTTCCTTGATGATTACTTTCGGTTGTCCGACTTGTAATTCATAACCTTCGCGGCGCATGGTTTCGATCAATACGCTCAAATGAAGGACGCCTCGCCCGAATACAATAAATGAATCGGCTGATTGCCCCGGCTCAATTCGTAAAGCAAGGTTTTTTTCCAATTCCCGGTCTAAACGGTCTTTGATATGGCGGGAAGTCACGAATTTTCCGTCCCGTCCGAAGAATGGCGAGTCATTGATCGTGAACAACATACTCATGGTCGGTTCGTCAATGGCGATGGGTGCAAGAGCTTCCGGGTTCTCGAAGTCCGCGATGGTGTCCCCGATCTCAAAGCCTTCGATTCCCACGAGTGCACAAATTTCTCCACATTCAACTTCTTCCACTTTCTGTTTGCCCATCCCTTCGAAGGTCATCAGATCTTTAATACGGGTTTTTATTTTGGTGACGCCGTCTCTTTTGCAAAGCGTGACGGGCATACCGGATTTCAACGTGCCCCGGGTTAATTTACCGATGGCAATCCGTCCCACGTATGAAGAATACTCCAAAGAAGTGATTAACATTTGGGGTGTCCCTTCCTGTACTTTCGGGGCGGGAATATCTTTGATGATAGCGTCCAGCAATGAAGTAATGTCTGTTGTCGGTTTGCGCCAATCCGTGGACATCCAACCTTGTTTCGCGCTACCGTAAACAACCGTGAAATCCAATTGTTCTTCGGTGGCATCCAACGAGAACATCAAGTCGAACACTTGCTCGTACACGAAGTCCGGGCGGCAATTTGTTTTGTCAACTTTGTTTACAACTACAATCGGTTTTTTACCTAACGCGAGAGCTTTTTGAAGCACGAAGCGTGTTTGCGGCATCGTTCCCTCGAAAGCATCAACTAACAATAAAACTCCGTCAGCCATATTTAATACCCGCTCCACTTCTCCACCAAAGTCGGCATGTCCGGGGGTATCAATAATATTTATCTTGTAATCTTTGTAATGAACTGAAACGTTCTTTGCCAGAATGGTAATTCCTCTCTCTCTTTCTAAGTCGTTGTTGTCAAGGATTAAATCTCCCGTGTTTTCTTTTTCTCTGAAAAGGTTTCCTTGAAAGATCATCTTGTCAACCAAAGTTGTTTTTCCGTGGTCAACGTGTGCGATAATCGCGATGTTTCTAATTTTCTGCATTTTGCTCCTATGGTATTAAATCCAAATAGGGCGCAAAGGTAGTATTTTTTTCATAGAAAAGGGGCTCATTGAGCCCCTTTTTTTATTCTACCCTGTTGGCACTTCCCAAAACGTTAATGGTTTTGTGCTTGTATAATTCTTTTAAAGCATCTCTTGCCGGTCCCAAATATTTGCGGGGATCGAACTCTGCCGGTTTGTTGGCGAACACTTCGCGAACGGCTGCGGTCATGGCAAGACGACCATCCGAGTCGATATTGATTTTGCAGACAGCGGAAGTGGCTGCTTTACGTAATTGTTCTTCCGGGATACCTACCGCGTCTTTCAACGCACCGCCGTATTTGTTGATCTTGGCAACTTGATCTTGCGGAACGGATGATGAACCGTGAAGAACGATGGGGAATCCGGGGATTCTTCTTTCGATTTCTTCCAGTATGTCAAAACGTAATGGAGGGGGTACTAATATACCATCAGCATTGCGGGTACATTGTTCCGGTTTGAATTTATTCGCCCCGTGAGAGGTACCGATGGAAATAGCTAACGAGTCAACACCCGTTTTCTTCACGAAATCTTCCACTAAGTCCGGGCTGGTGTACACGCTCGCGGCGGCAACCACGTCGTCCTCGATTCCTGCCAATACCCCGAGCTCTCCTTCCACGGTAACGTCATATTTATGAGCGTACTCTACTACTTTTTTGGTGAGTGCCACGTTTTCTTCATACGGGAGGGCTGAACCGTCAATCATCACGGACGAGAAACCCATCTCGATACAGGAAACGCACAATTCGTATGTATCGCCATGGTCAAGGTGAAGACAGATGGGGATATTACATCCTAATTCTTTAGCGTATTCTACCGCTCCTTGTGCCATGTAGCGTAGAAGCGTTTGATTGGCGTATTTACGCGCACCGCTTGATACTTGTAAGATAACAGGTGATTTCGTTTCCACGCAAGCACCGATGATAGCCTGCATTTGCTCCATGTTATTGAAATTGAAAGCCGGGATAGCGTATTTGCCTTCCATTGCTTTCTTGAACATTTCTCTGGAATTAACCAGTCCTAAGTCTTTGTAATTAACCATAGCTGATATGTTGTTTATATTTCGTGCATCAAAGTTATATATTAAAAACAGACTTTCACAAGGAAATGAGAGAAAAATTTCAAACGTTTGCGGAGATTGAAAATTCTTTGAATTTTCAAGTTGCGGGTTGAGCCTACGGCTCTGCAAGTTACAAGTTGCAGAGTCGTAGGTTGAAGTCACACGGACAAAAAAATAGAGTGGTTTACCACTCTATTTCTTGCAGCCCGTGTGACTTCAAATAATCATTCGCCCGGCTGAATTGGTGGTTACCGAACCAACCGCCCCGGTTTGCCGATAAGGGGGAAGGGTGGACGGATTTTAATACCAGATGGCGGTTCGTGTCGATGAAAGCACCTTTACGTTGCGCGTATGATCCCCAGAGGAAAAACACCAGATTGTCTTTACGCTCTGCGATGACTCTGATAACGGCGTCCGTGAATGTTTCCCAACCTTTGTTCTGGTGCGAGCCGGCTTGATGTGCCCTCACGGTCAACGTGGCATTGAGCAGGAGTACTCCTTGTTCTGCCCAGCGTTCCAGATTTCCCGAGGTAGGAATAGGGGTACCCAAGTCGTTTTGTATCTCTTTGAAGATATTTTGCAAAGAGGGTGGTTGCTCGATTCCCTCGGGTACGGAAAAACAAAGCCCGTGTGCCTGTCCGGGACCATGATAAGGATCTTGTCCTAGAATGACAACCTTTGTCCGGTCGGCAGGACAGTGGTCGAAAGCATTAAAAATGAGTTTGCCGGGAGGGTATATTTTCGTGGTACTATATTCTTGTTTCACGAATCGAATCAATTCTGAAAAATAAGGCTTTTCAAATTCATCTTTTAATAATTCCTTCCAAGAGGGCTCGATTTTCACGTCAACCATAACTTTAAAATTTTAGATTTAATGATTTTAGATTTTAGATTCCCACTGCACGAGGCGAACGCTCTTGATTGCAATTTAAAATTTAAAATCTAAAATTTAAAATTAGTAAGTTTTTATCTCAAATAATTTCGGCCAGTGTTTTCCGGTAACGTAAATCGTGCCCTTCTTTTCATTGTAAGCGATACCGTTCAACACGTCGTCGTTTTCGTCTAACTTGGCTTTCTCCGCGGGAGTCAGCATATTCGGTAACAATAGTTCTTCTGTTACTTCCCCTGTTTCCGGGTCGATAATCACGATGCGATCCGTGAGCCATTCGTTTGCCCAGATAAAACCGTTGATATATTCCAATTCATTCAGGTTGGTGACCGGACCTTTGCTATCGTATACCTCTACTGTTTTTATCACGGTGAACAGTTCCGGGTCTAGGTGATACAAACGGTCTGTCCCGTCGCTCATGACGAGCTTGTCACCCATGGTGGTAAGTCCCCAACCTTCCTGCATGGAATAGTCGAAGGTGGTCAATAACGTGAAGGTTGCCAAATCGTACACGAACGCTTTTTTGGATGTCCACGTGAGTTGATAAATTTTATCCTTGTACACGGTGATTCCTTCCCCGAAATAACGGGCATCCAAGCTCAGGGATGCTAACGTTTTGTTGCTTTCCAAATCAATCTTGCGTAGCGTGGACTGACCTTTTATCCCGGTTCCCTCGTACATGATTCCGTCGATGTAGACCAAACCTTGGGTGGAGGCGTCTGTTGCGTGGTTGTATGTCTTGACTAATTTGTAATTCAGTCTTTTCGGTGCTTTATCCGGCTTCACAATAAATGATTGGGTGGCGACTCCTTGCTTGCTATCCGGGTGGAAGGCGATAACTTTCAGCGTGTTCGTACCGCACTTTTCTTTCGGGAGCTTGAATATGTATTCTTTCGTGGTACTGTCAAGCGTGGCAATCTTTTTCTGGTTAAAAAAAAGGTGTGCCGAGTCGATCTTGTAGCGTTTGTTATTGGCGTACACTATTTTCAACTCTTGGTTAAATTGACAGGTATCACCTTTCATGGGATAGACAAATTGTACGCTTTTCACGTATTTCGGACCCGTGCCGCGTGCTTCTTCCGTGGTGGAAGAAACAGCCGTGTCCCCGGTGTTTTTGGCTTTATTTGTCCCCTGACAGGCAGCAACCAGAAGAATGGATAATAATATGTAATAGTAGCAAGAAGTCATAATATGCATCGTTGAATTATTCTAGTTCCCATTCGTAACCGTCCTTCGTGTCCTTGATCTGAATCCCGGCATTCTTCAATTCGTCCCTGATTTTATCCGAAGTTGCCCAATCTTTGTTTGCCCGTGCCGCCTTTCTGACATTCATCATGGCGTCGATTACCTTGCCAAGGGCTTGATTGCTGGCGCTGGAATCCGTTTCACCCTTCAATCCGAGGATGTCGAACACGAAACTGTCAAATAATTCCGTTAAGATTTGCAGGTTTTCGGCATCTATTTTTTCATTTCCGGCGGCGATAGAGTTAATCATGCGTACCCCATCGAACAAATGTGCGATTAGAATGGGCGTGTTCAAGTCGTCGTTCATGGCATTGAAACAATTGTCCCGTAATGTTTTTACATCCACGGTATTCTCGTTTGATGCTTTCAATTTATGCAATTGCACGATGGCGGACATCAGGCGCTCGTATCCTTTTTCTGCCGCTTTCAGTGCTTCATTCGAGAAGTCAAGCGGACTACGGTAGTGAGCTTGAAGGATAAAGAAACGCACGGTCATGGGCGAGTAGGCTTGTTCCAAAACGGCATTATCTCCGGCGAAGAGTTGGTCCAAGGTAATGAAATTGCCGAGTGATTTACCCATTTTCTGTCCGTTAATCGTTACCATATTGTTATGCATCCAATATCTCACGGCAGGATGTCCTTGTGCGGCTGTGCTTTGCGCGATCTCGCACTCGTGATGAGGGAATTGCAGGTCAAGACCGCCCCCGTGAATGTCAAACGTGTTGCCAAGGTATTTCTGGCTCATGCAGGAACATTCCAGATGCCACCCCGGGAAGCCCACTCCCCACGGGGAAGGCCAGCGCATAATATGTTCGGGAGTCGCTTTTTTCCATAGGGCAAAATCCACGGAGTTCCGTTTTTCTTCCTGTCCGCTGAGTTGTCTTGTATTTACCAGTAACTCGTCTATTTTTCGTCCGGAAAGAATCCCGTAATGGTATTTTTTACTGTAACGCTCCACGTCGAAATAGATATTCCCTTCGCTCTCGTAGGCATATCCTTTGTCGATCAGGGTTTTGATTAATTCCTGCTGTTCGATGATATGTCCCGATGCGTGAGGCTCTATACTGGGAGGGAGCGTGTTCAGTTGTTCCATGTTCTTGTGATAACGGTTCGTGTACAATTGCACGACTTCCATGGGTTCCAACTGTTCCAGCTTTGCTTTCTTCGCGATCTTGTCTTCTCCGTCATCCTCGTCATTCACGAGGTGTCCCACGTCCGTGATATTGCGGACGTATCTCACCCGATAACCTAAATATTTGAGATAACGAAACAACAAGTCGAACGTGATGCCGGGGCGGGCGTGTCCTAAATGTGCGTCCCCGTACACGGTAGGCCCGCAGACATATAACCCCACGAACGGGGGGTTCAACGGTTCAAACAACTCTTTCTTTCGACTTAGCGTGTTGTATATCGTCAACTTGTTTTCCATAATTCTAAAGTACTATATTGATATGATTCAACAAAAGTATGAATTTTATAATTGAAAATTGAAAATTGAAAATTGAAAATGAAGAAAATCGTGAATTATTGCCCGATTTCCTGTCTTCCTTCCTATGTCCGTGATGGGTTGCCTACCTCTTCCCGCTCTTATGATGACAACATAAATGTAGCAACTTGCCAGCATATTCGCTTCCCGTCGATGATGCTACGTTCGTGCTACGTTCATGCTACGTCCATGGGGGCAGGAAGGGGTAGCCTTCGGGTAGCCCGGGGGTTATTGAGGTTTATATTTCAATGCCTCGGGGATCGTGGCCTTCAATTTCGCGATACGGTTTTGGTCAGCGGGATGGGTAGAGAGAAATTCGGGTTGTTTGGCACTTCCCGAGCTTGCCATTCTACTCCAGAATGCCACAGCCTCGTTAGGATCGTAGCCTGCCATGGTCATGAAGATCAAGCCCAAGCGATCGGCTTCATACTCGTGTTTCCGGGAGAAGGGCAGAGTGACGCCTAAATTCGTGCCCATGCCGATTGCCGCGGCGAGCAATGCTTTGCGTGTATCGGATTGGTCGTGCCCGAGAATTTCCGTTGCGGCAGCTTGACCGTATTGTAGCAAGGTTTGCTGGCTCATTCGCTCGTTGCTGTGATGTGCCACGGCGTGAGCGATCTCGTGTCCCATGACGACCGCTATCCCCGCGTCCGTCTTGCAATAGGGAAGGATGCCCTCGTAAAACACGACTTTCCCGCCCGGCATGCACCACGCATTCGGTTCGTTGCTGGCAACAAGGTTAAATTCCCATTGAAAGTTGGCGATCTGATCCTGCATGCCGTTAGCGGCAAGATATTGTTCTACCGCTTTCGAGATTCGTGCCCCCACGTCTTTGATGCGTTTTTTGTTTACCGCGTCAGTGGATAGTTTGTTTTCCTTTAAAAAGCTACTGTATGAGGTTAGGCTCATGGATACCATTTCGTTTTCGGGGAAAAGGATAAGCTGACGACGCCCCGTGATAGGTACGGTGGCGCATTGCGCGAAAAGTAACAGTATTATTACCGGTAATGCGATACGTGAAATTAATGTTTTCATATTCTAGCCAATCATTATGCAAATTCGTCGGCGATTAATTCATCGGTCGATGAATTTGGTATTTGAATGCAAATATACGAAATAATTTATCGTTAATGTGAGTTTGATTTGAAATAAGCATATGTGGTAAGTTTAGAATAATCTTATTGTGTTTTTGTGGCATGTATGGCTAAAAGGTGAATGGGGTGGAAAATATTTGAATGCAGAATAGTTTGCTTTGGTGTATGCAGGAGTAAAAATGAGTAAATGATATAATAAAAATATTAATAAAATAAAGATATTATTGTTGGATGTTCGGTTATTTAGCCATATCTTTGAAAGAATGTTATTTGAAAATAGTAGAAGAATGAGTTAGTTTGGAAATTTATTTATAATAGGAATGAGGGACGGCTTATGGACAGGAATAATATTTTTACAGAGGCTTTATACGGGGTTAAAAATGGGTATCGAAGTGCCCTTTTCCGAATTGTTGTTATTTTAGTTGTCTGTGGGAGTGTGTTTTGTCAATTTATTCCGTTGTTTGGAGAGGATTATGTGATAAATTATCAGTATCATTCTTACGTGGGGTGGATATCACAAGCCTTGCCTTCGTCGATGGCTTACAGGACGGCTTATTTTTTTAATATTATACAATTATTGCTTGTAATCGCATTTGTTAATAATGATTTGAGATCTTGCAAGTTTAGCGGTATGGAATCGATTCGAGTCAGACCGTTTAGTAATGAAGAAATTGTGTTGGGGAACTTTTTGGGAAAACTGTTACTTTTCACGTTGGTAAATTTTTTGACCTTGGGAATCTCGATTTTAATTAACGCGACTTTTTATCCGCATGCTTTTGATTTCGGCATCTATCTTTTTTATTGGTTGACCCTTAATTTGCCGGCGTTGGTCTTTTTTCTCGGGGTGTCTTTTTTCGTGATTCGAGTTGTGCGTCAGCAAGCGTTAAGTTTTGTAATTTTATCTGTGTTCTTTTGGGGGCTTATTTTTTGGGGAGCGGGTTGGTTGAATGGTTTATTTGATCCTTGTGCCCGACATATTCCCAATATGTTTTCTGATTTCACGGGACACGTCGGCATGGGGAACTATTTGTTACAAAGGAGTTTTATCTTTTTTACGGGGATAAGTTGTTTGTTGCTGTCAATTATTCCTTACCCGAGGATTCCGAATCGTGTGTTCGGGTATAGGAGTGTGTTGGGGCGTGTTTGTGTGATTTTTGTATTTGCCGCGTGTTTGGGATTGTGGTATATGTCTTTGTATAATAGCGTCGGAAACAATCGGGAGAAATACAAGCGTATTTATTCGGAATATGAAAAATTCACCGGGGTAAAGGTCGTGCAGAATGATTTGCAGGTGAAGGCTCTTGAAGAAAACGGGATATCCGTGACGAGCCGGCTGATTGTCGAGAATAGAGCGCCGGTGCCGCTACCGCTTGTCATGTATTTGAACCCGGGTTTAAAGATTTTATCCCTTGAAATAGACGGAAATCGTGTCGATTTCCAAAGGAAACAACAAGCTATTGTTGCGGATAAAAAATTGGAAGCGGGGGAAATGGCGGAAGTGTTGCTTCGGTACGAGGGGGGTATCGAGAAGGATATATGTTTTCTTGATGTGATGCCTGAAAAATATTATTCTGAAACGATAAATAATTATGGTATATATTATTTCGGGAATGTTCCTGCTTTTTGCGAGCGGGATTACAAGTTGTTTACACCGGAGTGTATGTGGTATCCGGTTTGCGTACCGCCTTACGGGGTATCCGGTTTGCGTGACGTGAATTTTTCCCGCTATTCTTTGCAGGTAGAGCATGAGCCCTGTTTAAAGGCTATATCTCAGGGAAGTACTGTTCAAGAGAAAGAGGGGGTGACGATATTCGCGTTCGAGCATAATATGCCGGGCATTAGCTTATGCGTGGGTAATTACGAGAGGCGTGAAATAACGGTGGATTCAACTCGAATGGCTCTTTATTATTTTCCCCGTCATGATTATCTTCTTGAAGAATACGAACATTTCTCGGAAGAATGTTTGTTGGACGAATTGGCGTACGCGAAGAGTAATACTTTTGAGCTCTCCGGGTGCATTAGAACTCGGAAGTTTTCTGGAAGAAAAAGGAACTATGACCCGACGCAACAATATCCTTATCGTTGGTTGACATTGGTGGAGGTGCCTTGTGGTTTTTACAGTTTCCCTAGTTTGATGCAATTGTCGGGGGAGCGTGTGCAGGGGGGAATGTTTTTTTTGCCCGAAAAAGGGTTTTCGATAAAGAATTACCCGGGAAAGGTTTTTGAAGATGAAACAAAAGATTGGGATACGAGGGTTGGCATGAAGTTAAGCAGTGAGATTAGCGAGAGCATAGGGAAAGGAAGTTGTGATATAAAGCCCCAACTCGTGGGGAAAACAACGTTTATTTATTCTCGTGAATACCCGTTGATTCATGATGTGTTAATGCGGGTGGCTCGGGAGGAGGGGATAATGGATGACAGCAGGGATTACATGGCTGATTATGGCGCTATTGAATATTTGAAACACGCTAGTTTGAAGGATGCCTTGGGGGATAGTACGTTGGAACCGGAAATTCTTCAAAGTATTATTCGTAAAAAATGTAAGGAATTGCGTGCTTATATCGCGTTGCAGGTAGGAAAGGAACAATTTCGACAATTTTATGTCGATTTTTTAGGGAAATATCTTTTCAAGGAGGTGGCGTTGGAAGATTTTCTCGAGCAATTTTCTCAAACATTTGATTTTCGTTTGGATTCGTTGGTGGAAAATTGCTATAACACGAATCGATTGGCTATATTGGATGTACGCGATGCTCGAGTAATTGAGGTCAAGAAAACGGACGATGTGTTGTATAGGATGTATGAATTCAAAGTGTTTAACAAGGGTGACGTGGCAGGGATTATCATGTGGGACAAGGCTCAAGGATGGGTTATTCTGCCTCGGATGGCAATGGAGATTCATGTCGGTTTCCCTTATAACGGAGCTAACCCCTATTTGGAGATGCCTTTGGCTCAAAATATCCCGTCGGTAATGTACTTAAAGGAAATAGAAATGAGTCAGGTAGATACCACGACGAGGGTCTTTCAAGTGGATACTTCTTTATTTTACACGATGAAGGAGGAGATTGTCGTTGATAACGAGGATTCCGGTTTCCGGCTCGTGAAGGCGAAAGATAATTTCATCACGTCTTTATTTCAAAAAGGGGAAAATGATAAAAGGTATTATAATATTTTCACAGAAGACGCTTGGTTTCCGGTGATTAGTAAAAGTTTTTATGGTTTCCCTATCCGAAGCGCGTTATATAAAGCAGCCTTATATGGTGCCGGTTCTGGAAAACAAAAAGTGGAATGGAATGTTGTTTTACCGCAAGAGGGGAAATATGAGGTGTTCTTTTATTACACGGAATACTTGTGGAACTGGAAGGGGTGGGGGGCGCAGGTAAAGGAACTTTCACGTTATTACTCGGTTTTCGATGGTAAAAAAGAATACGAGGTAACTCCTACTTTGACGGAAGAAGATGACGGAAGTTGGGTTTCTTTAGGCGTGTATGATTTTTCCCGTAAGGCGAAAGTAACATTGAGTGATAGAGTTCCGGATAGCGAGATACAGCAAACGCTTGTGGCGGATGCCGTGAAGTGGGTGAGGGTAGAATGATGTGTGTTGATAATGATTTTTGAAGAGAATTGAAATAAAGGTTGATAATTGAAGAAAAATAGATGCAATATTTTTGAAAATGTATTTGTTTAGCTTAACTTTGAAAGAAAATAGCTACTAATCAAAATAACAAGTTTATGAACAAGAAATTTTTATTCGTATTACTTTTAGTTTTTTTAGGAATTTATAAGGTAGATGTAAAAGCGACAAATGAACGTGATTTTATTATTGAATTGTCTTCTTTAGGAGAAATGACACCACCATCTTTTAAAGTTCCTCTTCGGAATATTACCGTGCGAGAAGGAGAATATGTAATGATGCAAGCTACCGTGACAGGAAATCCGCTTCCTATTATTGAAGTTTTCAAGGGTGATAAAAAAATCATACCTTCAGATGAGATTCAAGTTAAAACTCTTTTAAATATTGTGACAATTACTATAAAAAGTGCGCACAAAGAGGATGCAGGGGAATATGTGATCGTATTGACTAATGCGGCGGGGACTGTTAGAACTAGTTGTTATCTAACAGTAACAGATTAGTTCGTTTAAATACGATAACGTTTCTTCTGACAGTTATAATGTTAGTTTTAATCATTAATGTAAGTTTAGGAAAAATATTGTCGTGAATTGGGAAATATAGTGTTGATAATTCTATGAAAATTGGGGAAGTATATCATGAACAAAAGTAACATTTTTACCGAAGCCGTGTACGGGTTCAAGAGTGCTCGTAGGAATATCCTTTTTCGAATCTTGGTCATTTTGGCTATTGTCGGAATTGTTATTTGTCAGTTTACTCCCTTGTCCGGTGGAATAAAAAGTTTGTTTAGTTTTTCCGTGGATTGGCTCTCGCAGGCTTTGCCTTCGTCGATAGTTTATAAGACGGCTTATTTTTTTAATATTGTCCTGTTGTTTCTTGTGGTTGGGTTCGTTGCCAATGATTTAAGAATATTCAAGTTTAGCGGTATGGAGCCGTTACATGTCCGGTCGTTGAATAACGAGGAGATTGTATTGGGAAATTTCTTGGGGAAGTTATTTCTTTTTACCATAGTGAATTTCTTGGTGTTTGCGATCTCGATTTTGATAAACTTTGCTTTCTATCCACAGTCTTTTGATTTGTCTGTTTATTTGTTTTATTGGGTGACACTTAATCTGCCGACGGTGATATTTTTCCTCGGGATTTCTTACCTCGTGACACGGCTTGTTCGTCAGCAAGCGTTGAGTATGTTGATTTTATTTGTGGCGTTGGGAATACTCTCGTACTGGGGGGCGGGGTGGCTAAACGGTTTGTTTGATCCTTTTGCCCGGAATATTCCCAATATGTTTTCCGATTTCACGGGACACGTGGGGATAGAGAATTATCTATTACAAAGAGGCTTTATCTTGGTGGTAGGATTAGGTTGTTTGGTGTTATCAATTATTCCTTACCCTAGGATACCTAATTGCTTGTATGTGTTTAAAAGAAATTTCAGTGTCGCTTGTGTTGTTTTTCTTGTTGCGGGAAGTTTGGCGTTTGTATATGTGTATCGACATGGAAGGACTGAGGATAACAGGAATGTGTATAAAGCGGTGTACGAGGAATACGGGAATACCCCGGCTGCAAGAGTTGTACGGAATGATTTATACACAAAAGATTTAGGGGGTGGTATCTCGGTGACGAGTCGGATGTCTGTAGTGAATAGTTCCCTTGAGACCATTCCGCTTGTGATATATTTGAATCCGGGTTTGAAGGTGGTATCATTTGAAATAGACGGGGAGGCTATTGCTTTCCAGAGGGAGCGTCAAGCTATTCTCCCGGAGAAAAAGTTGAATCCCGGAGAAAAGATTGAGATATCTATGCGTTACGAGGGAGGGATTGAAAACGATATATGTTTCATGGATACTGATCGGGAGAAATATTATTCCTCGTCGGTGAATAGCTTCGGGATATATCGTTTTGGGTATGCACCTGCTTTTTGTGGAAAAGAGTACAAGTTACTTACCCCGGAATGTATTTGGTATCCGGTTTGTGTGCCACCGTATGGGGCGACGGGAGTACGGGATGTGAATTTCACGAGATACTCGTTAAAGGTGGAACATGATTCTCGCTTGGTTGCTATTTCTCAGGGAAACATGATTGAAGAGAGGGGAGGAGAAACGATATTTACTTTTCATCACGATATGCCGGGAATTAGCTTGTGCTTGGGAAATTACGAGAAACGGGAGATCATGGTGGATTCTACTTGCATGACGCTTTATTGTTTACTCGGGCACGATTATCTTTTGGGGAATTATACGGATTTTCCGGAGAAAGATTTAGTAGATCAATTGATGTATTTGAAAACGAACGATTTCGAAATGAACGGGTGTATTCAAACTGCTAAATTTAAGGCGAAACGTTTTGCCGAGAGTAATGTTTATGACCCGGTGCAGCAATACCCGTACCGTTGGTTTACCTTGGTGGAGGTTCCTTGTAATTTTTACAGTTTTCCCGGGATTATGCAGTTGGCGGGGGAACGAGTGCAGGGAGGAATGGTATTTTTCCCGGAAAAGGGATTTTATATGGACGGATTTTTTAAGGAAAGGTTAAAAAGGTCTTCAAATGAGGAAGATGTCATTGGTGAAAGCATGATTCCCGCTACATTGAGTAACGATGTCAAACCAATATTAGATGGAGGTTGTGATATAATGCCACAGCTCCTTGGAAAGACCGCGTTTATTTTCTCCCGGGAATGTCCGATTATACATGATGTTTTGGGGCAAGTGGCTCGTGCTCGATTTTACACGATCGCGGAAGCTTTCGCGGATGGTTCCTATGCAGCTTATCCGACGATGAAATATTTGAGTAGCCATAGTTTGGAAGAGGCTTTGATAGACAAAATGTTATCACCGGAAATACTTGCTAGCATCATTGAACGAAAAAGTAAGGAATTGTACACCAGAATCAAGATGGAGGTGGGAGAGAAGCAATTCCAGCAATTTTATGTTGATTTTTTGGCAAAGCATTTATTCAAAGAGGTTGCCGTGGAAGAGTTCTTTCAACAGTTTTACCAAACGTTCGGGTACCCGTTGGACTCGTTGGTTCGAGGCTGGTACACGGCAAACCGGTTACCTTTGTTCGAGATACAGGATGCCCGGGTGGTAAAAGTCAAACGAACGGATGACGGTATGTATGGGTTGTACAAATTCAAGGTATTTAACAAGGGAGAGGTGGCTGGAATTGTTATGTCAGATGAAGATAAGATGTGGGTTATTCCTCCCCGGGAAGGTAGGGAAATCTGTGTTCGTTCTGAAAAGAATATGGTCTATGCTACTCGTGGTTTTTATCTGGATATGCCTTTGGCAATGAATCTTCCCGATAGAACAGAATTGAAGATTGTTGAAATGAAGGAAGAGGATGTGGACACTACAACCGGGGTTTTCAGTGTGGATACTTCCTTGTTTTTCACGAAGGGGAATGAAATCATCGTGGATAACGAGGATCCCGGTTTCAAGATCGTGAAGGCAAAGGATAATTTTATTACTTCTTTATTCCGAAAGGAGAAAAGTGATGAGAAGTATTATAAATATTTCAAGGGGATAGACGCGTGGTGCCCGACAATAGGCGAAAGGTTTTACGGGTTTCCTATCCGAAGTGCATTATACAAGATACCCGGAACCGGGAAGCAAAAAGTGGAATGGAATATTGTCTTGCCCCAAGAGGGGAAATATGAAGTCTTCTTTTACTATGCGGAGTTATTCGAGGGGGGATATGGGCAAAATACGGCGGGGAAGGTTCGTTATTACACGGTTTCCGATGGCGAAAATGAATATGACGTTACGATCACCCCAAGTGAGCATGAACAGGCGACTTGGGTATCTTTAGGTGTGTTCGATCTTTCTAAAGAGGCAAAGGTGACTTTGAGTGATAGAACGATAGATGATGGAACACCATCAGCAATAGGTGAGGGTTTCGTGGCGGATGCCGTGAAGTGGGTGAGGGTGGAGTAATAGAAGACAAACAATGAAATAAAGCGAGGCTGCTCAAAATGATGAATGGGCAGCCTCGTGTTATTTGTTCGAGAATTATAATTCAGCTAACTGTTGCTCGATAGCTTTGATTTTGGCTTCGGCGTCAGCTTGTTTTTTGCGTTCGTTTTCGATGACTTGTGCGGGGGCACCGCTCATGAATTTTTCGTTATTCAGTTTCTTCATGACGGAAGCGAGGAACCCTTGGGCGTAAGCCAGATCGGCTTCCAGTTTGGCTCTTTTTTCTTCCGTGTCTACTTCGCCCACGGCGGGGATGAAGTATTCAACGGTGTTGCTGATAAAACTCCATGCGCCTTTGACGGTTTCGTTCACCATTTCAACGTCGCTGATGTTACCCATTTTAATGATTACGCTTTCGAAGCGTAGCGGGTAGCGGTCGTTGCTTTTTACTCTTAACGAGATGGTATCTTTGAAAGCAACGTTATTTTGTTTGCGGATGGTACGGATACCCGCGATAACTTCTTTGGTGTTTTCAAATTCGCTCAGGAAGTTTTCATCATAGCTGCCGGGTTGAGGTTGCACGGAAATCATGATGCTCTCGCCTTCTTTGCGTTCCCGTAAGTTTTGCCATATTTCTTCCGTGATAAACGGCATGAAGGGATGGAGTAATTGCAACATCTCTTCGAAGAGATAAATAGTCTTCTCGTAAGTTGTCCGGTCAATGGGTTGTTCGAATCCCGGTTTGATGATTTCCAACAACCAAGATGAGAACTCGTCGCGAAATCCGGTATATACCGTCATTAGAGCTTCCGATAAGCGATACTGGTCGAATTGGTTGTTCAATGTTTCCTTACACTTGTTAAGGTATTGTTCAAACCAATCGAGTGCCAGCTTGGAATGTTGCGGTTGTTCGATGTCCGCTACTTTCCAGTTGCTTACCAGACGGAAGGCGTTCCACACTTTCGTCGTGAAATTGCGTCCTTGCTCCGGCAGACTCTCGTCAAATAATAAATCACCACCGGCGGGTGCGCATAAAAGCATACCTACCCGTACGCCGTCTGCCCCGTATTGATTGATGAGGTCAAGAGGGTCGGGAGAATTACCGAGTGATTTGGACATTTTGCGATGCAATTTGTCGCGTACGATACCTGTCAGGTAAAGATTCCCGAATGGTTTCTCGTGTCTGTACTCGTAACCCGCCATGATCATGCGTGCCATCCAGAAGAAAAGAATATCCGGTGCTGAAACTAGATCCGTGGTCGGGTAATAGTAATTGATGTCCTCGTTGTCCGGCTCCAATATGCCGTTGAAGACGGAGATCGGCCATAACCACGAGGAGAACCAAGTATCAAGACAGTCTTCATCTTGACGCAATTGCTCGGTGGGGATGTCTTTCCCGAATTTTTCTCTTACCAGTTTTGCCGCTTCTTCTCTAGTATTGGCTACCACGTAATCGTTGCTATCCGGCAGATAGTACACCGGAATCTGGTGCCCCCACCATAATTGACGGCTGATGCACCAGTCTTTCACGTTCTCCATCCAGTAACGATAGGTGTTCTTGAATTTCGATGGTGTCAAACGAATGTCGTCGTTCATCACGGCGTCTAATGCCGGTTGAGCCAAATCTTTCATTTTCAGGAACCATTGCATGGAGAGCTTCGGCTCGATAACCACGTTGGTACGTTCGGAGTAGCCTACTTTATTATTGTAGTCCTCGATTTTTACCAGATTACCTGCTTGTTCCAATGCCGGGATGATTTCCTGACGCACGACAAAACGATCTTTGCCCACGAAAAGTTGGGCGTTCTCGTTCAGTGTCCCGTCGTCGTTGAAAATATCGATGGATTCAAGATGATGCTTGAAACCGATTTCATAGTCGTTAATATCGTGGGCGGGTGTGATTTTCAACGCACCGGTACCGAATTCCATATCCACGTACTCGTCTTGGATAATCGGGATGACACGATTCACGAGCGGCACGATACATTTTTTACCTGCCAGATGGCGGAAACGCTCGTCGTTCGGGTTCACGCACACGGCGCTATCCCCGAGAATGGTTTCCGGTCGGGTGGTGGCAATGGTGATGTACTCGTTGTCCGAGCCTTCTATTTTGTAGCGGAGGTAATACAGTTTGCTGTGTTCCTCTTTGTAGATTACTTCTTCATCAGACACGGCTGTTTTGGCTGACGGGTCCCAATTCACCATTCGGATACCCCGGTAGATCAATCCTTTGTTGTAAAGGTCTACAAATACGCGAATCACGCTTTCCGAACGGATTTCATCCATCGTGAAGCAGGTTCTGTCCCAATCGCAAGAGGCACCGAGGCGTTTCAATTGTTCAAGGATGATTCCCCCGTGTTTTTCTGTCCATGCCCAAGCATGTTTCAAAAATTCTTCCCGGGTAAGGTCCCGTTTCTCTATGCCTTCGCTTTTCAATTTGGCAACCACTTTGGCTTCCGTGGCGATAGAGGCATGGTCTGTTCCGGGAACCCAACAAGCGTTCTTTCCTTGCAAGCGAGCCCGTCTGACGAGTACATCCTGTATCGTGTTGTTCAACATGTGTCCCATGTGCAGGACGCCCGTGACGTTAGGCGGGGGAATAACAATACAATACGGAGTTCTCTTTTTATCAACAACGGAATGGAAAAAACGATGTTCCATCCAGTATTGATACCATTTCTCTTCGCTTTTTCGCGGATCGTAGTTTGTTGGAATCATTTTGTTTTAAATTAAAATTTTAGATTCGTAAAAAGGGGCTTTTCAAAAAGCCCCTTTGGTCCGTAAAGTCTATAATGTCCGTAAAGTCAATGTTTATAGGTTTATGCCCTCGTGTCAATTGTTGACCTTATGGACTTTATGGACCTTATGGACCTTTGACTTTTATTTATTCTTCTGATTTTCTAATTCTTCGTCCTTTTTTCTTTTGTGCATCAAGGAGAGCGTCAAGGTCTGCTTTTTGTTGCGAGCCGTCGTAGTCACAGATGTATTTATCGATGAGGATACGACCACAGTATTCACAGACGATAATTTTCTTCCGGGAACGGATATCCAATTGTCTTTGTGGTGGAATTTTGTTGAAACATCCGCCGCAAGCGTCACGATCCACGGTTACAACAGCCAGACCGTTGCGCGCGTTGGAACGAATACGACGATAAGCGGTCAATAGACGATCGTCGATAGTTGCAGCCAATTGTTCGGATTTTATTTGTAAGGATTCCTCGTCCTTGTGTGTTTCGTTGATAATGTCGTTCAACTCGTTTTTCTTGGCTTCGAGGTCGGAAACTTTATCCTCGTAACGCTTTTTGGATTCTTCCATTAACGCGTCTTTTTCCGCTTTGGCTTTGGTCGCTTCACGGATTCTTTTTTCTTGTAATTCGATTTCGAGTTTCTGGAATTCGATTTCCTTGCTCAACGCATCGTATTCACGGTTGTTACGTACGTTGTCGAGTTGCTCGCTATATTTTTTTATCGCTTCTTCTGCTTTCTTGATTTCTTGCTTCCTCGTGGAAGTCGTTTTATCAAGTTCGCTTAATTCAGCCTTCAAGTTTTCGATACGTGTTTCTAGCCCCGCGATCTCATCTTCAAGGTCTTGAACTTCCAAAGGTAATTCTCCTCGAAGAGTTTTGATTTTATCGATCTCGGTGTCAATTCGTTGTAATTCATACAGGTTCTGCAGTTTTTCTTCAACTGTCAGTTCTTGCATTTTCTCATTGTTATTCGTCACCATATATTATAAATACTTAATCGGATTTGTATTAATCTCTGAAAACTGAACCGCAAATGTAGATATTTTTTTTGTAAGTATCTCATAAAATATCTCTTTTGTGAATTGTTCGCTTTCATAATGTCCTATGTCTGCTATCATAATCCGGTTTTCCGTGAGAAAGAAATCATGATATTTGAAATCACCGGAGATATAGATATCCGCGGCATTCGCTAGAGCCCGGTTGAAAAAAGAGGCTCCGGCTCCGCCACAAACAGCAACTTTACGGATAGAGGGTGTGTGAGGTCGCGTGTAGCGTAGCCTGTCACAGTGGAATGTTGCTTTCACTTGTCGGAGAAATGCCATGCTTTCGACCGGAGTTTCAAGTTCCCCGATAATGCCGAAGCCGTTGCCTTCCGAGAGGTCGCCTTCCGGTTGTAATATTTGCCTGTTATGCAAGTGTAATTTATCTGCCATGCGCCCGCTGACACCATTGGCAACGACATCCATGTTCGTGTGGGCGGCGTAGATCGTGATGTCATGTTTGATAGCGGAGATAACGCAGCGTTCCACGTACGTGGCAGGTGTAATGTGTTTCAACCCGCTGAAGATAAGCGGGTGGTGCGAGATGATTAAGTTGTGACCGTGGGTAATGGCCTCGTTCACGACTTCCTCTGTTACGTCAATGCATAAAAGCACGGAAGTTAATTCCCGTTCGGGATCTCCACAAAGTAACCCGGAGTTATCAAAACTCGCTTGGAATTTTAGCGGGGCATATTCTTCTATTAGCGCAATAATTTCTTTAATGTACATGGTCTTGCTGTTTTTATGATATTAGCTTGTGAAATTCATAAATCTAAAATCATAAATCTAAAATTATTATGGCAGTTGATTTTTGATAGATAACAGTTCTTCTTTTATGTTTTTCAGCCGTTTCACGACTTCGAAATGAAGCTCGGTTTCTTCTTTGCGGTTTTTCAACTGTTGTTGCGCGCCTTTCAGCGTCATTCCTTTTTCCTTCACGAGGTGGTAGATCAGATGAAAGTTGTCTATATCTGCTTTCGTGAACTGGCGGTTCCCTTTTTTGGTCTTGTGGGGTTTGATTACATCAAACTCTTTTTCCCAAAACCGGATGAGGGAAGTATTAACCCCAAACATCTCGGCTACTTCTCCGATAGAGTAATACAGTTTTAATGCTTCTTCTTCCACCATAATAATTGAAGGTTGAAAATTGAAAGTTGAAAATGAGATTATTTTCAGATTTCAATACCAGTGTTATACAATCTTTAAATCTAAAATCGTAAATCTACAATTTGTTAGTCCATGCTTTGTCCCGTGTTGTTCGCTATCTCTACTAACTTTTCGAACTCGTCAGGGGAGAGGTCGTTGAAGTAGAAATTGATAGGATCTACGGGTTTTTCGTTTTTCCGGACTTCGTAATGTAAATGAGGTCCCGTGGAGAGTCCGGAATTACCGAGGTAACCGATGACATCCCCTCTTTTGACTGTTTGTCCTTTCTTCACGACAATTTTTTCAAGGTGGGCGTACATCGTTTTGTAGCTGAAACCATGATCAATGATAACGTGACGACCGTACCCTTTGTCAAACTGGCTTTCCACGACAAGGCCGTTCCCCGTGGCATAGATCGGTGTGCCTATGGCTCCTGTGAAATCCATGCCGGCGTGAAATTTCATCGTTTTGTATATAGGGTGCATCCTGTAGCCATATGAGGAGCTTACCTGATGAGCTTCTTTTAATGACACGGGTAAGATTGCTGGAATGGATGCCAGCATTTCTATTTTGTTTTTAGCCAGATTTTCGATGGCATCAAAAGATTTGCTCTGGACAAAAATGGCTTTGGATAGTTCGTCGATTTTTTTAGCTGTCCCGATAATCAGATCGGAGTTATCCAGATGTTTCAGATGTTCGTATTGGTCCACTCCACCTGAGCCGGCGCGCCTGATGGTGGACGGTATCGGTTCCGTCTCGAAAATCACCCGATAGATATTGTCATCTCTTGATTCCATGTCTTTCAGAACATTGTCAAGGTATTCTACCTTGTTGCTGAGAAGGCTGTATTGGGTAAGAACTTCTTCGTATTTGCGTTTTAACTGTTTCTCTTTCGGGGAATCAATGAATGCATACACGAGGTATAGCATGACGATGGCCAACGAGAAGCTGGAGAAGAATTTTTTGAACAACCGCCAAGTTTTTTTCCTTAGAGTTGATTCTATTTTATCAAAAGATAGTGTGTCCGAATTAAAATGATACCCTGCTTTTCGCATAGTTACTCAATAAAAAATAGTATTTCCGATGCAAAGTTAAAGAAAAAATCTAATTTTGCAACTTGGGAAATCAGGCAATCAATATGATTACATGATATTTCCGTTTGAATGTGAGAAGTAACATTCGTTGTTTAATGGTGGATTTACTAAATATTGAGTGTATGAAGTCGGCAGAGATCAGACAGAGATTTTTAGATTTTTTTGAGAAGAAATCACATACGATAGTACCTTCGGCACCGATGGTCATCAAGGGGGATCCCACGTTGATGTTCACGAATGCCGGAATGAACCAGTTCAAGGATATTATATTAGGTAATGTTCGTCCGAAAGCGACTCGGGTGGCGGATTCGCAGAAATGTCTGCGGGTGTCGGGAAAACATAACGATTTGGAAGAGGTCGGGCATGATACTTATCATCACACGATGTTCGAGATGTTGGGGAACTGGTCATTCGGGGATTATTTCAAGAAAGAGGCAATAGCTTATGCGTGGGAGTTTCTGACGGAAGAGATGAAGTTGGATAAAAACCGATTGTACGCCACGGTTTTCGAGGGGAACAAGGAGGATCATCTTGACGCGGATAATGAAGCCTTGGAGTATTGGTTGCAGTATTTGCCCAAGGAACAAATATTGTACGGGAATAAAAAAGATAATTTCTGGGAAATGGGGGAAATGGGACCCTGCGGTCCCTGTTCCGAGATACATATTGATTTGCGCCCTGACGAAGAACGCAAGATTAAGCCGGGACGTGACTTGGTTAACAAGGATAATCCTTTGGTGATCGAGATATGGAATCTTGTGTTTATGCAGTATAACCGGAAAGCGGATGGCAGTCTGGAGAACTTGCCGAGCCATCACGTGGATACGGGGATGGGCTTCGAACGTTTGTGCATGGCGGTACAAGGGAAAACGTCCAATTACGATACCGATGTATTTACCCCGATTATCGGGGAGATAGCCCGGTTGAGCGGCAAAGAATACGGAAAGGACAGTGCGGCGGACGTGGCTATGCGCGTGATTGCCGACCACTTGCGTACGATAGCTTTTTCTATCACGGACGGGCAGTTGCCCTCGAACGTGAAAGCCGGATATGTGATCCGTCGTATTTTGCGGAGAGCCGTACGCTATGCGTATACTTTCTTGGATCAGAAAGATGCTTTCATGTATAAATTGGTGCCGATGCTGATTGAAGTAATGGGACTGCATTTCCCCGAATTAGTGTCACAACGGGTACTGATCGAGCGTGTGATTCAAGAAGAGGAAAATGCATTCTTGCGCACCTTGGATAAGGGTATCAAGTTGTTGGATAAGATTATAGAGAAAACCAAGGCGGAGGATTATTTGACCGTGCCGGGTAACGTGGCTTTCGAGTTGTACGATACTTACGGATTCCCGTTGGATTTGACCGAATTAATTCTGAAAGAACACGGGCTGGTGGTGAATCGCAGGGAGTTTAAGGCGGAAATGGAGGCGCAGAAAGAGCGTTCGCGTTCAGCTGCGGCTGTGAATACGGATGATTGGGTGGAGTTGATTTCAGACGACACGCAGGAGTTCGTGGGATATGATTACACGGAAACGGAAGTACAGATTACACGCTATCGCCGGGTGAGTACGAAAGGGAAGGCGTTTTATCAGTTGATATTCAATATAACACCTTTCTATGGAGAGAGCGGGGGACAGGTAGGTGATCGCGGTTGGTTGATTTCCGAAACGGAAAAGATAAATATTCTGGATACGCAGAAAGAAAACGGGTTGACGGTGCATCTCACCGATCGTTTACCGGAAGACCTGACTCAGGTTTTTACTGCCAAGGTCGATTTGGATAAACGGGTTGCCACGGAGAATAATCATACATCCACGCATTTGTTGCATTATGCTTTGAGAAAAGTGTTGGGAACTCACGTGGAACAGAAAGGATCGTTCGTGAGCGACGAGTATCTGCGTTTTGACTTTTCGCATTTCCAGAAAGTGACAGACGAGGAGTTGGACAAAGTGGCAGCTATCGTGAACGAGGAAATACGGAAAAACTATCCGTTGGAGGAGAGTCGGGCAATTCCGATCGGTCAGGCAAAGAAAATGGGGGCGATGGCAATATTCGGAGAGAAGTATGGCGATCTGGTACGTGTGGTGAAATTTGGGGAATCTGTGGAATTGTGTGGAGGTACACATGCCCATGCCACGGGACAGATCGGTTTCTTTAAGATCATGTCCGAAAGTTCAGTGTCTGCCGGAGTTCGTCGTATAGAGGCAATTACCGCGGCTAAAGCGGAAAGTTATATACTGAACACGTTCAAGATGCTGAAACAAATGGATAGCATGTTCAAATCCAATCGCGGAATATTGGAGAATATCAAGGAATTGATGGACGAGAACGAGGGACTGAAAAAGGACGTGGAGAAATTCACTCAAGAGAGTTTGAAAATACTCAAGGAAGCGTTGAAGAATGAAAAGCGCGTGATTCGGGATATCAACATGATCGTGAGGACGGTCGGTATGGCTCCGGCGGCGGCAAAAGATGTTGCGTTCCAGTTAAAGGGTGAGTTGGATAATCTGGTACTCGTGTTAGGAGGAGTATTTAACGGAAAACCTCACTTGACAGTGATGATTAACGATACTTTAGTGGAGGATTATGGATTGCATGCCGGACAGATCGTGAAAGATGCGGCGGTGGAAATCAAAGGTGGCGGCGGTGGTCAACCATTCTTCGCTACAGCAGGGGGATCTGACCCGAATGGGGTGTCTCGCGCACTTGAAAGAGCAGAAAAATTAATTTTGGACAAAATTAATTAGAGTTTGGTACAAAATTTGTGCGAAGGATTTCGTATATAGATAAATTTTTATACATTTGTTTTGTGAAAAAACATGTGAACTAATTTGAGTATTACAAATAAAATTAAGAAATCATTATGAAAAGAACATTAGGTCTGGTTGCTGTTGTTGCCTTGTCTGGGTTAATAACTGTTTCCTGTTCTTCATTAAACAAGATGAAGAAGCGTGCAGGAGAAATTTCGTACTCTGTAACTCCGGAAACATTAGTGGCTAAAGGTGGAATGGTAGATTTGAAAATCGACGTGACATTCCCTGCTAAATATTTTAACAAGAAAGTGGCTATCGAGGCTACTCCCGTGTTAAGATTTAAAGGTGGAGAGAAAGCTTACGAGATGAAAGCCATCCAAGGAGAGAAAGTTCAGGGAAATGCAGAGGTTATTCCTTACGAAGCAGGAAAGACGATTACTTATGTAAGCCGTGTTCCTTTTGAGGATGCGATGAGACTTTCTGATTTGGAGATTGATATTACCGGATCTAAAGGCGCTAAAGTGGTGAAATTCGAGCCGAGAAAGATCGGTGACGGTGTGATTGCTACCGAAATGCTGGTTGTTAACGCTCCGGCTACTACTATCGGTGAAGATAAATTCCAAAGAATTATCAAACAACAAGAAGAAGCTGCTATTTATTATTTGATTAATTCAGCTAATATCCGTTCAAAACAAATGACTTCTGAAGAAATGAAGAAGTTGGAAGCATATATTAAAGAAGCTGCTTCTAAAGAAAACATGAACTTGAATGGTATTGATATCAGATCATACGCTTCACCCGACGGTTCTTACGACTGGAATGATAAATTGGCCAACAAACGTGAAGCCGGTTCTTCCGATTTCTTGAAAAAACAAATGAGAAAAGGTAAAGTTGAGCAATACAAAGACGAGAATTTCTTCAAGAAATTTGTGGTTGCTGAAGACTGGGACGGATTCAAGAAAGCTATGGAAGAATCAAATATCCAAGATAAAGAATTGATCCTTCGCGTATTGGAAATGCATTCGGATCCTGAAGTGAGAGAAAGAGAAATCAAGAACATCGCTTCTGTGTTTGCCGTTGTGGCTGATCAAATCCTTCCGAAATTGAGAAGATCTTTGTTCGTGGTAAATACCGAATTGATTGGTAAATCAGACGACGAGTTGAAAGCATTGGCTAAATCCAATCCTGCTGAATTGAATGTTGACGAATTGCTTTATTCCGCTACTTTGTTTGATAATAACAATGATAAATTGGCTATCTATCAGGCTTGCATGAAACAATTCCCGAGTGATTGGAGAGGTTTCAACGACGCCGGTATGGTTCAATTCGAAATGGGTAATGTTGCAGAGGCTCAAGCAAACTTCAATAAAGCTAATTCTTTGTCAGCTAACAATCCCGTTGTACAAAACAACTTGGGTGCAGTGGCCTTGAAGAATGGTGATTTGAAACAAGCTGAAGTTTATTTCGGTGCCGCTACCGGTGTCGGTCCGGAAGTTGACTACAACAAAGGTATCATCGCTATCAAGAGTGGTGACTACGCTGCGGCTGTAAATTATTTCGGAAAATGCAATTGCGTGAATGCCGCTTTGGCTAACGTACTTGCCGGAAATAATAACGAGGCTTTGAAGAAATTGAATGCAGAGAGCAAAGAATGCCCGATGTCTTATTACTTGAAAGCTGTAATTGGTGCGAGAACCAATGACGCTAACGCTGTAATGAGTAATCTGAGCAAAGCATGCGCTATGGACGCTTCATTCAAACAATTAGCTGCTACCGATATGGAGTTCGCTAAATATTTCGAAAACAGTGATTTTACTTCTATCGTAAAATAAGCGATTGTTAATATATCTAAAAAGGCGACCCTTCGGTCGCCTTTTTTATTTACCTTTTCTTTAACACATACTTTTGTTTTGAATGCATATCTTTGTACTCCAAAAGTTAACGTGATTGAGCATGAGGAGTTTTGTAGGTATATTATTTATTGTTCTTCTGGCTGCATGCGTCCATAATAAAAGTGTACAGGTATCGGGGCGTGTCGAAACCGGAATGACTTGTGATTCTGTCATATCTTTTGATGTGAACGGGACGTCGTACGAGTTCAAGTTGGACAATAAATACTTTTTTTCCGGTAAAATACCACTGGAAAAAGGTGTCTATGCAAGAGTATACAGACCTAACTCTTTTGACGTGTATCTTTCCCCGGGAGAAGACTTGGAAGTGAATATTGTTCGTAATACCGTGTCTCCGCAATTTAAGGGAACGTTGAGCGCGATTAATAATTACTTGAGAGAGCAGGGGCGAACGATGTCTTATCTTCCTTATGAAGTATATCAGTTGGGAGAAGAAGAATTTATACAGCGAATGCAGGACATGCTTAACATGAATATTCTTTTGCTGGAAGCCAAAAATCTTGGTGATGATTTCACGAACAAGGAAAGAGAAAGAATAAGATATAAGATAGCGTTGCAGGCCGTGGGATATCCGAGTATGCATCAAGTGCCTGACTCCGTGAAATATGAACCGGGAATCGCATTCACGGATTTTATTACCGGTTTTGATTTTAACAACGAGGAACTGTTGTCGTTCCCTTTTTATAGACAATTCCTGATGAATTATTTCTATTATTACAAAGGGAAAAACATGAGTGGCAGAAGGCTCGTGAATTATATTTTAAACAACGTGACGAATCTTAAAGTACGGGATTTCTTGTTATCGGAGGTGGTGTATGTCTATTTTGCCCAAAACGGATTGAAAGATTCTGATTACTTGCTTTCGGTATGTTGGAACGAGGTCTCCGATACCAGTAAATTGGTAAAAGTTCGTCAGTTGGTTGATCGTTGGAGAAAATTGTCCGCCGGGGCAACAGCACCGAATGTCCTTTTAACCGATGCTTCGGGCAAGGACGTGCAGTTGAAGGACATGCGCGGGAAATATCTTTATATTTGTGTCTTGACGCCAAGTTTCGGTACGATGGGGGAAGAAAAAGAAACAACAGCGTGGAAAGAACTTGTTGAAGAATATAAAGAAAAAAATATACGGTTCCTGACATTTGCCACGGATGAGGAAGCATTTTCGCGTGTAAAAAATATTCCGGGTGAACATTTCCTGTTAAAAGATCCTGATTTTTATCGTTCTTACATGATAACCAATTCTCCCAGATTCATATTAATCAACCCGGACGGCAGGATTACCGATGCTGATGCGTCAAAACCTTCAGGATCGATGAAATTACTTTTGCAGAATATTGGGTTATAATTTATTTTTGTATATTTGTCGATGTTTACGGCAGGTAAATTTATTTGCTGTAATGTTAGGTTAATTATTAGAGCAAGTATAATAACAGATGAAATTTACACTTGTGGCTATGGTCACAAATGGTGTATAAAATTTAGTTAGTATGAAAAGAATTGGTTTATTTTTAGTGCTTGTGACATTTTTACTGGGTGCTTGTGACAGTAATACGGTAAAAGTGCGAGGTGAGGTTGAAGGATTAAAAGGGAAGGTTAAGTTATTGGCAGAAATGCCGGGAGAACCCGGGTTGACTATTTTAGCCGAGCAGGATGTTACGGATGGAAAGATTGATTTGAGGACAGAGCAATTCCAAATCCCGGGTAGGGTATGGGTGGATATTGATGGGAAAACCACGGTTGAAGCTATACTGGACACCAAGGATATGATTTGGATTCAAGGAAAAATAAAGTTCCCGGATCAGATTGAAGCTAAAGGTTCCGGCTTGATGGACGAGTACGATGACCTGAAAAAGCAATATAAAGAGAGATACGGAAAGGATCTTGGAAAAGTAGATCGGTTGATAGAGAAGATCAGCAAGAAAGAGAAGCTGTCGAAGGATGACGAGGTGATGTTGGGTATCCACCAGTTACAGAAACAACGTTTCCTGAGACAACGTGCTAATTGGACGAAACAATTGATTGAAGCGAATCCCGGTAAAGAATTGTCTTTGTTCTTGCTTAAAGATGAGTTACAAGATAGTTTAGCGTTGCAAAAGCGTCTTTTCAAGAAAATGAAGATCGAAAATAAAGAAAGCAATATTTATAAAGTATTGGAAACCAAATTGCAATAAAGTATAAAACCATTAATTGGTTTTTATTTTCCCGTTTTTATTACTTAGTTGTTTTTTAGAGGTACCTACCCGGGTACCTCTTTTTAATTTTTTGTGTCAGGCGTTGCATGATGACATAAAAAACACTAACTTCGCTAATTGTATATGTCAGCTTATGATTAAAAAAATTATTATCAGGATACTGTCTATTGTCATGCTTATTGCTTTTATTGCTGTGGTAAGCGTGCAGTGGATTTGGATGAAATACAGTATGCGGGAAGGAGAAGCACGTTTTACCTCGAAAGTGTATGACGTGTTAGGTAAAGCTGTCAGTTTAGTGGATCAGGTCAGTGAACGAAAACTTTATCAGGAGGTCAAAGAACAATACAATATTCTGGAGGAACAGATTGCGGCCACAGACCAGATGTTGGATTCTTTGGAAAAAGGAAAAGAGCAGCGCTTGCGAACAAATTCTGCGAGTCTTTCGTTTGAGATGCAGCAGGCGAACGGACAGGTGACGATAAGGCATATGAGTGTCGGGTATCAGGATCCTTTAGAGGGGTATTCAAGATATCTTCAAGAAATCTCCAGAACGATAAGGGAAGCCACGGACAGGAGTTTTCCGCATCAGTTGATAAAATCGGAAGAGGAAGAGGTAAAACAACAGACAGATTCATTGGACGGACAGCGTTTGTCGGATATGATTCGGAAAGTGGTGATCCGTTATATGAAAGAGGAAGATCCGCATAATGCCGATGTAGCCAAACGGCTTGAGGGGGTGGATTTGGATATCTATTTGAAAGATGAGATGGCGAGCACGGGAATAAAGAATCATTTCAAATGGAAGGTGATGAAAGGCGAGGAATTGCTGAAATATATCAAGGAACACGGCAAGAAGGGGTTCTATTACACGGATCTTTTCCCGAATGATCAAATCAAGAAAGACGCTAACTTGTGTATCATGTTCGACACGAAAGATTCGCTCTTCTATAATAATATCGGGTGGATGTTCATTGCTTCCGGTTTTTGTATTATCGGTTTGATGTCCGTGTTTATTATAACGATCGTCGTGATTATGAGGCAACAGAAGCTTTCCGTGATCAAGAATGACTTTATTAATAACATGACACACGAGTTTAAGACACCGTTAGCCACGATTTCTTTGGCAACGGCTGCTATCGAGAAAGAAAAGGTGCTAAACGATAAAAACCAATTGCTGAAATTCAACTCGATGATCCGGAACGAGAATGAACGTATGAACAAGTACGTGGAGCGTATTCTGTTGCAGGCTAAACTTGATCGTCGGGAAGTACATTTGAAGAAAGTGAATGTAAATCTGAACGTGCTGGTGGATGAAACGGTTGAGCATTTCCGTTTGCAGGTAGAAGAACGGGGCGGAGTTATCAAAGCTGACCTTGATCCGGAAGGATACGTGATGCAAGCCGACGAGGTACATATGCTCAACGTGGTATGTAATCTGGTAGATAATGCGATAAAATATTCGCATGATTCGTTGAATATATATATATTTACGAAGCGGGAGGGGAATCGTTTTATCATCGGAGTTCGGGATACCGGAATCGGGATACCGAAAGAGGCTCAGGATAAGGTGTTTAAGCGATTCTATCGCGTGCCGAGCGGTAACGTGCATAATGTAAAGGGATTCGGGTTGGGGTTGAGTTACGCCAGATCGATCGTGGAATTGCACGGGGGTGAGATTCACTTGACCTCGAAAAAAAATAAAGGTACTTTGGTAGAGATTATTTTTAAAATGGAAAATTAAAATTGAATATATGGGACATAAAATACTTTTAGTAGAAGACGATCCTTGTTTCGGATCAGTATTGAAATCCTATCTGGAATTATCCGATTATGATGTAGTGCATTGCACGAACGGGGTGGATGGATTCGAGGCATTTCGCAAAGAGAAGTTCGATTTGTGTCTTTTGGATGTCATGATGCCCGAGATGGATGGTTTTACATTAGGGAAAAAAATCAGAGAACTGGATGTAACCGTGCCCTTTGTTTATATCACGGCAAAGAGTATGAAAGATGATATGAAGCAGGGATACGAGATTG
This sequence comes from uncultured Butyricimonas sp., assembly GCF_959596855.1. Taxonomy (NCBI): domain Bacteria; kingdom Pseudomonadati; phylum Bacteroidota; class Bacteroidia; order Bacteroidales; family Odoribacteraceae; genus Butyricimonas; species uncultured Butyricimonas sp. The sequence goes on along the minus strand of NZ_CAUFYA010000023.1, from coordinate 22,594 downwards.
GAGCGGATGACTATATTATAAAACCCTTTGATTCCGAATTGTTGATTTTTAAAATCAAAGCAATCCTTAGCCGTTGCGAACACGAGGATACGGAGGTTAAACCGAAAATGATCGAGTTGGGAGCTTATCTGTTCAACACGGAATTGCGCACGATCACGAAAGGGGATGAAGTGATTAAATTGACTCCGAAAGAATCCCGGTTGTTGGAATTGTTGTACTATCACAAGGATGGTCTGTTGCAACGGGACAAGGCTTTGAATGAAATCTGGGGTGCCAGCGATTATTTCACGGCTCGTAGTATGGATGTGTACGTGACGAAATTGAGAAAGTATTTTAAAGACGACTCATCCATTAAGATCGAGAACGTGCATGGTTCCGGATTCCGTCTGATTCTTGAATAGCCGGTAATTGAAATAAAAAAATAGAAGTGAGGATTTTTCCTCACTTCTATTTTTTTATTTCAATTTGTTCAGTGTACGGTAATGGTTCCTGCATCACTGTTTGCCGAATATTGTGGGGCGTATACACATTGTAGAGTACTGATACCGTCTTGATAGGTTCCGCTTTGTGCGATCCATACCGTGTACTCGAATACATGCGTACCTTTCGGGAGGAAGTCGAAGAAGAAGTTGGTAGCAACATCTGTCGTTTCCTGATAATACACGAGAGCCTCTTGCCAACGGTTGCCGGAAAGTTGTTCCGTCGGTTCAAAACATCCGGCTCTTAAATCTTTCAGATGCACGAATTGCATATCCTGATCGTTGGATACCGTGATACGGATACAGATTTTATCACCGACTTTTAATTCTTGTTCTGCCAGCGGGATTAACGTACTTCCGGTATCTTCTTCTTGTTGGATGAATAACTGTTTCTTGACAGAGATTCCGCCCGAATGACCGGTGATTTTGTCCAGTTTCTCGAAATATTGCAGGTATAAACCACCCCAGCTTGCTTGCTGTTGTTGTTTCGAGAGCGTTACATTCAGCATTTTCGGGGTAATCTCTTTGCCCGTGAAACTTTGTTTGATGTATCCCAATTTGGATTCTTCCGGGGTAATATTCAATTTCTTGTTACCGAGTTTTACCGCCAGTTCTTCTTGGGATGCCAATTGATTATTTCCCGTGAGGAGTAAAGCGTAGATAGCGTCGACCGTAGTGGGTGTTGATCCCCAGTTTTGAGTTTGTTTCTGGCGCAATAACCATTGTTTCATCTCTTCGGTATCCGTGGAATTGCCTTCAATTTCACGGAAAGCACTCATGATCGCGACGTGAGTCTGGATAGCGGAGTTGGTGAAAAGGGTTGAACGGTTGTTCGCCCAGTACATACCCGTTTCGGGCGTGGTGGTGGAGTATTCTTTCAAAGAATGTATGATTTGTTTCGCCGCATCCGTTTTACCGTATCGATAAAGAGTGATGGCTGACAAGGCTTTCTCGTACAGTGAAAGTTTGGTCCATGAAGTTTCCAGTTGTCCCAGATAGAACTTGTGAGCTTTCAGAGCATCGGTCAACGGGATATCCCGGTATGAACTGCGGGTGTACAGGTATAATATTTGGGAATATCCGGCAGTTTTGATGTTCTTGTAGGATTCTTGGATTTGTTTATCGAGGAAGTTCAACGCTTTGATTTGCATCATCTTTACTTCTTCCGGGTGGCTCGTGGCGTTTAACGAGACAAGCCGTGCCATTGCCTCAAGGACATTTTCAGTCATGAAGGTACTGGAATAGAATCCCTTGAACCATGACCAACCACCATCTTCGTTTTGCAGTTCAGCCAATTTTTTGATGGCTTGCCGGGCGATATAGTTTTGGCGGTTCACGTCCAGAAGTTCACCTAAAGAGTGCATTTGTTGTGTTTCACTCTGTGCTTCGGTTACCCACGGGGAAAGTTGTAGCAGAATGGATTTTAATTCCTGATTCTTTTCCAGCGGGGAAGTTAGTGCGGCATCCGGTTTTTGCATCCATTGCCGGATGGCATCCGTGATTCGCGGATTCGCGTTAGCGATAGCCGTCGCCAATGTACTGACATAATAGGACGCCGTGATTTCGGTTACATTCTCGGTTTGCGGCGTGTTTATCGTAGGCAGGGCGAGAACGGCGTACCATACCGGGTTGGCGGTGAGTTCCAGCGTCAGGCGATATGGGGTAATTCCTTTCGGTGCATTCAACTTGAACGTTTGTTGCCCTTGTTTGCTCGCGAATATCGGTAAGGTTTGAGTCACCAGTGTGGCATCGGGAACCACGGGAAGCACATGTTGTTCTCCGTCACTGAATTGTGCTGAAGATGCAACAATACGACACCCGAGTAGATCCGTATCTTCCGGGGCGGTAAACTCGAAATTTACGGTTTGGTTCTCTTGTGCATTCACGTTGAACGGTTGTTGTTGTTTACTGATCACGACATCCGTCGAGGGAACGAACAGTTCGAGGTATGCTTCACCTTGTTGTGCGGTTGTCGTGAGATTATTGATTGTCGCTTGCAGCACGACCTTATCTCCCGTGCGTACGAATCGGGGCAGATTGGTATTGACCATAAACTCTTTGCTTGTGATAACCGATCTTTCAATTTGTCCGAATTGCATATCCCGGGTATGTGCCAGTGCCATGAATTTCCACGTCGTGGTGGATTCTGGTACCGTGAATTTGATTACCACGTTACCCGTTGAGTCCGTTAAAAGTTGCGGGTAGAAGAATGCTGTTTCTTGGAAATTTTGTCTGATTTGCGGAGTCGCGTCAATAACACTTTCTTCCGATAAGACTCCCGGAACACCGGAATCGGCTGATGCTTTGAATGAACTCAACCCTCTGATATAAAATTTCGTGTTATCATTATCTTCCGCAATACCGGCAACCTTTCTGGGCAATGCTATTTCTTCTTCTGCCATTTCTTCTACCATAATTTCTTGTTTTGCCCCTCCTCTGGAATGGCCATATCCCGCGACAACAGCATTATCCCAACCGAGGAATGTGTATTGGCTTAATCCGTAGAGGTTTAATCTATTAAATTCAAATCTGGGTACCTCCATGCGTTTCTGATTATAGCCGAGAGTTCCCCTTAACGGATAGTTGTCGAACCTCCACCGGGGCGTTGTGCTGTAATTGTAGTAAACCGGGTTGAAATTCCAAATATTTGGACGGATTTTGTCCAGAGAAGCATCATACATACCTGCCATTATCTCTGCAATGACAGCTTTTCCCTGTCCGTTTTTAATGATGAATGACCATTCTTCTTTTTGCCCGGGAGTAAGGTGATCCCGGAATGTTTTCGTGATAATATCCAGTTTTTTGTCAGCTTCTTCACGAGTCAGCATGAAATTATTCGTGAAAAATTCGCCGTCTTTGATAAAGCTGACAATTACCTCTGCTTTCTTCCCGAAATCCTCTTTATACGGTATATCCAGAGTCGCATTGGAGTTGTTTAGTACCAATCGTTTTCGTTCCATGAGTTTCTGGTCGGAGTATATTTCATATAATACATACACGTCTTTAGCGGATGAGCCTAATAAGATTCTGGCATCTTCTCCCGGGATGCAAGTTGTTTTCTCTTCCACGCTCCAGAAATAGGTGAGATAAGGCGGGCGTTTATCCTGAGGGGAATAAAGATATATGATATTTTCGTCGGTAATATTACTATTGTCACCTGTGCCGGAAAGTTTTAACAGATACGCTCCGGAAGGTAATGAGGATAGATTCAACTCCAATGGTTTGTCCGTATTGGTAGTAAATGTGCCTTCCAATACTTTTTTATCCACGGGTAAATTACTCCGGTCATATTCTTCCCCGAGTTTTTGTAGCGGTTTTAACGCGGATAATTCGTAAGTGATATTTTCGGTTAATGGATATTCATTATAGTTTAGCGTCGTGACTGTAATACTATTCGGTTTCTCTTTATTCATGTAAGGATAAACGGAAGAATTCAACCGATAGTTTTGGGGTGCTACTTGTACCGAATAATTGGACTCTTGTGTTTCCCCGTTGGGAGTGGTGACCGTGACCGAAACCGTGTACGTGACGAAATTTCTATAAAGAGCCCCGGGAGAATTGTCTGTTGTTTTTTCCGTGTCGAATGAAATACTGAATTCGCCTTTCTCGTTTGTTTGAGTTTTACCGGCGGCAATTGTATTTTCTTGGAATCTCCACGCGAAAGAGCGGCTTTGGATGGAGTAGGTGACTTTACTATTGCCCGCGTTGGCGCCGGAATAGTTCTTGGCGATACCGGAAACCGTAAGTCGGTCACCAGCTTTGTAAGCTCCTTTTATCGGGTTAAAGGTGATTTCGAACTTCGGGCGTTTGTATTCGGCTACGGTAATGGTGTGATTGGCTTCGCCCGCGGTAATGAAGAAAAGTCCGTTCAGTACGTCTTGCGGTAACGTGAATTTACCGGCAAAGGAACCGAATTCATTGGTTTGTACTTCTTCTTTCGCCACGACTTGGTTATTGACATCCGATAACGTTACCGTGTATTTCTTTCCCGTGACGGCTTTTGAGGCTTCGGCGGTTGCTTCCCAAGAAATTCCGCTGAAATAGACGATTTGTCCCGGTCTATATATTGCCCGATCGGTAAAAAGACTGGTTTCTTTTACTATCGGTTTCGAGGAACTGAAATATTGATTCGGGAGGCGGGTTACTACCCCGTGGTCGTCACTCCCTAAAGTAACTTGATAGAGACGGTCTTGGGGGACGTTTTTTATAGAGGCAATTCCATTCGCGTCGGAAGTGAATTCTGTATCCAGAACATATTTACGTCCGCTTCTGCTGTAAATTTTCACTTTTGCCCCTTGAATCGGTTTTCCGCTGACGAGATCGCATACAAGTACATTGTAGTTTTTGTCACTCGTTTTGCTGGCAATGGTTGACAGACGACTGGAACTGAAATAAGAGGAATCCGCTTGCTGTTTTGCCGTTCCGTAAGAAACTGTCAGTTGATAACGTCCGGTACTTGTCACGGGAATCTGTAAAACGGTATCCTGTGAATACAGTTCTTTGGGGAGGCGGTACGTGTGGGTAGATATCTTTTTCAGTTTCGGTGTTTTTTTGTCAAGATGCAAATAGTCTAATGTGGTTTCATCAACTTTATATAGCGTGAACGATATGTCGGATAAATTTTTGAACGAGAGTTTTATGTTTTGAGTATGTCCCGGATAGACATTGGGTTCAAGCGTATAAAATATGTTCGTTCGTGTTATCTCTTGAGCCATTTGTTTCAAGATGTTGATCCGGAAATAATTCGGGTATTGGCGAATACCTTTATTGCATATATCCAGTGCTTTTTTGTATTCAGGTTTTTCCGTGGTACCGGGATTGGCATAATTGAATCTGGCGGGTTCATAATAAGTCAGCGCGAGTTTGTAAAGAACTTCCGTGTTGTAAGGGCTTTTGTTATACTGGTGAGCCAATTGTTCTAAAGCGCTTGTATATAGTGAATCGCTGTCGTTCGTGTTGATTACTCTACGAATATATTCCAGACGATCCAGATCGGAAATGAGAACGGCATCCACACGTTTGGCTGTCAGTTCCGATTGTAATAGAGATTGATAGAGTTTGATGATATTTGAAGAAACGTCGAAGGGGTTAGCCTCGATAGTCATTCCCACGAAATCCGCTACTGGAGCAAATAATTGATTATCGGTGACCGGACTCTGTTTGTAATATTGTGAAATATTATAGAGGCCGTTTAATATATCAATACTGCGATATACCAGAAAATCGTACATTGTCGGTCGAAGAGCCGGGGAGTTTTTCCCGAGAATCATTATTTCCTTGTAATCCAGACAATTTACTTCTGCAAGTTGCGGTTGCGCTTTCACTGCGTCTAGTGCATGCTGAAATATTTTCTCGATATATATGTTACCGGTCCATTCCGCCATGTTGCGGGGAATGTATCCGGTAACGGGAGTCCTGTTGTATATTTTGGTAAGTTCACTCATGTAATACATTTGATAGAGTTCCGCTATCAATGAATGAAGAATGCTTTTTTCTACTGTATTCCGGTCTTCCCCGATGTATTTTTCCAGATCCTGTAACATGGGAGGGATACTATCCATGTCAATCAAAGCCTGATACTTGATCTGGCGAATCAGAGATTGTATCAGTAGCGGGGAGTTTTTTTCTTTTACCGCTTGTCGATAGTCCTTCTGTGCTTGAAGCAAGGCCGTTTTCGGGGCTGCCTCGTTTTCTTTGTCGGAGAGATTCTGCTGACTGAACGCAACATGTACTCCGAATAATAATACCGTAATAATTAGTAGTCTTTTTATCATATCGTTATCTGTTTGAATTATACTTTTTCATCCTACGTTATTCGCAATTCCCAACGGGAAAGTTATTACATAGATGCAAACGGAACAGAAATTCCATAAAAGTACGAATAAAATTCTTTAATGTATCTCTGGAGGAAATAGATTATTGCCGGAATGTTTCTGTCGAATTGCAGTTGAAATAAGTTCCGGTGAATGAATTTCAGTTCATTTTATGTCGTTCTTTCTACATGTGGGAGTGTCTGAAGAACGAAAGATAAACGAGAGAAGAACGAATGAAGGGAAGGAGTTGAAAGAATTTTGTGGGTTTGTTGTGTTGCTCTCTAGTGTTTTATATGCAAAAGGCTGCCCCTGAAAAGACAGCCTTTTTTTCATTTTAGAAAGTTGTTCAAAAAGTACTTAGATGCAAGGTAGGAACGCAGCAGATGAGTGCTTTTTGGACAACTTTATTTGAAGTTCGCGAATTCGCCTTGTTTCAGGAACTCAACGGCAGCTTCAATATCTTGATACATCACGCGGTCCTCGCTGTTGAACGGCACGATAGTGCGGAATTCAGACAGGAAGTTTTCCAAATACTCGGAAGTTTTGGTCGGGCGTTGCATGTCGATAGCTTGCGCGGCGTTCATTAACTCGATAGCCAGTACGCATTCCACGTTTTCGATTACTTGTACCGTCTTCACGGCTGCGTTACCACCCATGCTGACGTGGTCTTCCTGCTCATTGGAAGAGGGGATAGAGTCAACGGAACACGGGCTGCACAGTTGTTTGTTCTTGCTCACGATAGCGGCTGCGGCGTATTGCGGGATCATGAAACCGGAGTTCAAACCGGAATTGGCAACCAAGAATTCGGGAGTCTTGCGGTCACCGGCAATCAAACGGTATACCCGTCTTTCAGATATACTGCCTAACTCGGCGATAGCTATACTAAGGAAGTCGAGAACCAGTGCCAGCGGTTCGCCGTGGAAGTTACCACCGGAGATAATCAGGTCGTCGTCCATGAAAATGGTCGGGTTGTCGGTCACGGAGTTGATTTCGCGTTCCACCACGGAAGCCACGTAATTCACGGTATCTTTCACTGCACCGTGTACTTGCGGCATGCAGCGGAAAGAATACGGGTCTTGCACGTGAGTTTTTTCCACCTTTTGGAATTCAGAACCTTCGAGTAAAGTGCGGATATTGCGTGCCGTTTCGATTTGTCCCGGATGAGGACGGGCCTCGTGAATTTGCGGCAAGAACGGGTCGATGCGTCCGTCGTATGCTTCCAAAGAGAGAGCACCGATAATATCGGCATATTTAACCACCTTGAAAGCGTTCAATAGAGCGTAAACGGCATGTGAGCTCATGAATTGAGTCCCGTTCAACAAGGCCAAGCCTTCTTTTGCACCCAATTGGATAGGTTCCCAACCGAATTTTTGGTTGATCTCTTTGGCGGGATAGATTTTGTTTTTATAGAATACTTCACCCTCTCCAATCAGCGGTAAAAATAAGTTAGCAAGCGGGGCAAGGTCACCGGATGCACCCAATGAGCCTAATTCTTTTACCACGGGAAGCACGTCTTTGTTGAACATATCGATGATACGCTCCACGGTCACCAGTTGTACTCCTGATTTACCCAAGGAAAGAGCGTGAGCCTTCAGTAACAACATTAAACGGATAATATCCTGATGCACGGGTTTTCCCACGCTACAAGCGTGTGACATCACGAGATTGGCTTGCAGTTGACTCAGGTCTTCGGGCGAAATGGTGATCTTGCATAAAGAACCGAATCCGGTCGTGATGCCGTACAACGGCTTTTCGGAAGTGGCAATCTTGTGATCCAGATATGCCTTACAGTCATTAATTAACTTCTTGCTCTCGTCAGATAAAGCGAGTTTATATTTTTTATTAATGATTTTCTCTATTTGATCGAAGGTTAAATACTCCGGGGTAATATAATGAGTCATTGGAATTTTAGATTTTAAATTTTAGATTTTAGATTGCACACATGCGGGGACGAGGTCCCCTTGGTTTATAAGGTTCGTAAGGTTCATAAAGTTGAACCTGCGGTTCTGAAAGTTTTTTACTTTATAAACCTTATGAACTTTATAAACTTTATGAACTCTTTTCCCGTCAGGGAAAACGAGTATCGAAGCCGTGGTTTTTTAGCGGGCGTTGTTCTTTGCGGTATAGTTGCATACGCTTTTATTTTAATTTCTCTGCCAATTCGATGATTGCAACACTTTCTTGTTCTCCCGTGAGCATATTTTTCAGGGTTACCATGTTGTTGGCGATTTCGTTTTCCCCTACTAATGCCACGTACGGGATATTTTTCTTATCGGCGTACGTCATTTGTTTTTTCATCTTGGCGGCTTCCGGGTATATCTCGGCGTTAATGCCTGCTGCCCGTAAATTTTTCAAGAGCGGGAGGCAGAAAGCCTCTTCTTTTTCCCCGAAGTTGACGAACAGGATACGAGTGGTTGCCGTGGCGTCTTTCGGGAAGATATCCAATTGGTTCATCACGTCGAAGATACGGTCGGCACCGAACGAGATTCCCACGCCCGACATATTTTTCATCCCGAATATTCCGGTCAGGTCGTCATAACGTCCTCCCCCGGTGATACTTCCGATTTCCACGTCTAATGCCTTGACCTCGAAAATGGCCCCCGTGTAATAGCTTAACCCGCGGGCAAGCGTGAGGTCTAATTTTACTTCAATTCGGATATCGAGTTGTTGCAGGTAACGGAACACGGTACTTAATTCTGCCACGCCTTTTAAACCGATTTCGCTTCCTTGCAGTATTTCTTGCAGGCGGGCTAATTTCTCTTCGTTCGTTCCTTCCAGATGCAGGATAGGTTGTAATTTTTCGATGGCCTCTTCCGATACTCCTTTTTCCCGTAATTCGGCGTTTACATTCTCTGCCCCGATTTTATCCATTTTGTCGATAGCCACGGTGATGTCAACCAATTTTTCCGGGTGACCGATGGTTTCGGCAATTCCGGCTAACACTTTCCGGTTGTTCATCAACAGGCGGACATTTATCTTCAAGCGTTTGTAGACCTCGTCCACGATTTGCACTATTTCCACCTCGTTTAACAGGGAGTCGCTACCCACGACATCCACGTCGCATTGGTAAAACTCCCGGTAACGTCCCTTTTGCGGACGGTCGGCACGCCACACGGGTTGTATCTGGTAACGCTTGAACGGGAACGTGATTTCGTTCTGGTGTTGCACCACGAAACGGGCGAAAGGTACCGTCAAATCGTAACGCAAGCCCTTCTCGCAAATTTTGTTTGTCAGGCGAGGAATGTTGCGCTCCGTCATTTCGCTATCGGTAACAGAGGAAAGAAAATCGCCGGAATTTAGTATCTTGAAAAGTAATTTATCACCCTCTTCCCCGTATTTACCCATCAACGTGGAAAGGTTCTCCATGGCAGGAGTTTCCAGTGGCAAATAGCCATACAGTTTGAATACGGATTTAATCGTGTCGAATATATAATTTCTTTTCACCATAATTTCCGGTGAATAATCTCTTGTCCCTTTAGGAATAGATGGAGTCTGTGCCATTTTTCGTTTTTAAGCTTTAGATTTAAATGTGTTGCAAATATAAACGATTCTAATTTCTTTTGAAACTTCTTCGGGGAATTAATTGATTTTAGATTTATGATTGTTGATTTCGGATTTTGAGGTTGTTTATTAGATAGAATTTTCTGATATTTGTTTCGTGGACCAGTGGTTTAGTGTGATGATAAGAGAGGACATATTATTCTGGAAAATGCAAGAGGGTGACTGGAGTGCTTTCAACTCCTTTTTTGACCGTTATGCGGAACAATTATTTCATTATGCCTTGGGATTCGTGAAGCATCGGGAAGAGGCGGAGGATATTGTGCAGGAAGTTTTTATTTACTTGTGGACGAATCGGGATAAAATTACTTACACGGGTTCCGTTTATGCCTATCTTTGCCGTTCCGTTAAAAATTCATGTATCGATTACAAACTTCACGAGAAGGTCGAGGAACGTTATCGTCAGGAAATGATGATGACCGGAGTGGATGATTCTGACGAGAATGATAATTTCGAGGAACTTTATGACCGTTTGCAATCCATTATGGAAACCCTCCCCCCGAAATGTAGGGAAATTTTTATCTTGGGATGCATGGAAAGCATGAGTTATAAAGAAATCGCCGAGCAACTGGATATTTCCGTGAACACGGTAAAGACACAGATGAAAACAGCGTATAAGAAAATTAAGGATGAATTCGGCGATAAGGACAAGAGATTTATGATGATTCTTTTAGTCGCTTTCGAGTAAAATTATTATTTTTGCAACAGCGGTTGAATCAACCGTGGTTGCAAAAATAATAATTTTAGTTCAAATGAAGTTTTATAATCGAGAAAAGGAAATTGAAGAATTGAAGCGGGTGCAGGGACTTGCTTTCACGCGAAATTCCCGAATGCTTGTTGTAACAGGGCGGAGGCGTATCGGGAAGACCAGTTTGATAAAGCAGGCATTTCAGGATGATGGTTCTGTGACGCTTTATTTCTTTGTCGGTCGGAAGTCGGAAAGTGTTTTGGTTTCCGAATTTGCGGGACATGTGCGTGAAGTGTTATCCGTGTTTGTACCGGAAGGGATGATTTCGTTTTCAAATTTGATGCAATATCTTTTTGAATTGGGTAAAACACGTTCCTTCAATCTCGTGATAGATGAATTTCAAGAGTTCTATAATATTAATGAAACAGTTTTCAGTGATTTGCAAAATTTGTGGGATTCATATCGGCAGGATACACGTGTAAATCTGGTCATTTGTGGTTCCGTTTTTTCTTTGATGCAGAAGATATTCACGGAGCATAGTGAACCCCTGTTCGGGCGGGCGGATAATATCTTACAGTTGCGTCCGTTCAAAGTGGAAGTTTTGAAACAGATTATGGAAGAATACGCTCCCGGTTATAGTAACGATGATTTACTTGCTCTGTACACGATTACCGGGGGAGTCCCTAAATACGTGGAGTTGTTTTGTGATAACGATCGATTGACTGTCGAGAAGATGTATCGTTTTGTTTTCTCTGAAATGTCGCCTTTTTTAGATGAGGGGCGGAATTTGTTAATCACGGAATTCGGGAAGAATTACGGGACATATTTTTCTATACTCCAAGAATTGGCTAACGGGTATTACACGCAGGGCGAGATTGAAGCTCGTTTGGGAGGAATAGCCATCGGGGGACATTTGAATAAACTGGAAAATGTTTATCATTTGATCACACGTGAACGTCCTATTTTCGCGAAGCCGGGTAGTAAAAAAAATGTTCGCTATATTATAATAGATAATTTTTTGAGTTTCTGGTTCAAATATATAGAGGGTAATCGTTCCTATATCGAATTACAAAATTTTGATGATTTGTATCACTTGGCGCAGGCTGATTATCCGACTTATTCCGGACGGGTATTGGAAAAGTATTTCAGGCAAAAACTTGCGGAAGCCGGAGGTTTCAAAGAAATCGGCTCATGGTGGGAAATGAAAAGTATGTCCGGTAAACAAAAGATAGAGGCTTTTGAGATTGATATTATTGCTTTACGGGCACGAGGCAACGAGGCATTGGTGGCAGAGGTGAAACGAAATGTGAATAACTATAATCATAAGTTGTTCATGGAGAAAGTGGAACACGTGAAGCAAAAGGAAATGGCGAAATATTCCATTGAAACGAAATTCTTCTCTTTGGAGGATATGTAGTTTTCTGGGTATGTTTATAAAATTGGAAAAATGAAAGAACAAGATATATATAAACTACTTGCGGATGGAGAGTGTGTGACATTGGAATGTAAGAAAGCACAGAAAGGTGTGCCAAGTTCTTTATGGGAAACGTATTCTGCTTTTGCTAATACATATGGTGGTACCATTCTTCTTGGTGTTGACGAGAACATGGTAGGGGAGGGCCAGGCAAAGAGATTTGTCATTACCGGTGTGGGAGAGGCGGATAGGATGCGTAAGGACTTGTGGAACACGATAAATAGTCATGAGAAGGTAAGTATCAATTTGTTGCGTGACGAGGATGTGCAAGTTGTGTCTGTGGAGGGGAAGAACGTGATAGTAATAAATGTACCACGAGCAGATTATACTATTCGCCCTGTGTACATTAACAATAATCTTTCAAGAGGAACTTACAAGCGAAATCACGAAGGTGATTATCATTGCACGGAACAAGAACTAAGAATGATGGTGCGTGATTCTAATGAAACAGGCAATGATCGTATGTTCTTAGAATATTATACGATGGATGATATTGACATTCCTTCTTTGGAACGGTATCGTATGTTGTTCAGGACAGATCATCCAGAGCATGTATGGAATAGCCTTGAACATAAGGAATTCCTAGTACAGATTGGTGGCTATGTGGTGAATCGTAAAGAACAGACTGAAGGATTGACTATGGCAGGATTGTTGATGTTTGGTAAGGGCTTACCCGTACGTGACCGTTTTGATAATCTTCGTATGGATTATATTGATAAAACCAATCTTATAGGAGAGCAACGTTATAGTGACCGCCTTACATACGATGGAACTTGGGAAAATAACCTTTTTAATTTCATACAAAATGTGTTGCCTAAATTGACAAAAGATCTACCACGACCATTCAGGATGGAGGGGGTTATCAGGAAAGATGATACACCTCAACATAAGGCTGTGCGTGAAGCTTTGACCAATGCTATCATTCATGCAGACCTAATGCTTAATGGTGTATTGAAAGTAGAAAAATATGATGATCGTTTTGTTCTTACAAATCCGGGCTTACTAAAACTTCCTGTAGAACAAATTTATGCAGGTGGAGAGTCAAGAGCTCGTAATCAGCGTATGCAAGCAATGCTTCGTGCGATTGGTTACGGGGAGAATCTTGGGTCAGGCTTCCCGCTTATCCTTAGTGCGTGGAATGAGAAGCATTGGTTGAAGCCGGAACTCATTGAGCAACCGGAATTAATGCAGGTAAAATTGATACTGCATATAGAAACTCTTGTAGAAGAGAAGCCTAATGACATGTCGGATGTCTTGAAGAATGTCTTAAAGAATGTCTCAAAGGATGTCCTAAAGGAACTTACTGATCGTCAGAAATCTATATTAGAATTTATCTATTGTACGCCAACGATGACTGGACAGGAAATGTCTGAAAGACTTCGAGTATCAGAAAAAACTGTGCAGCGTGATTTTTCTGCGATTAGGAAACTTGGCATTAATCTTATACGTGAAGGTGGAAAGACTTATGGGCATTGGATAATCAAAGAGCAACAAGGTGGTGAATAAGAATTAGTATGTTATTATAGACATTTAGTGCTATATTGGTCTTAGAATTTTGTGCTTGCCGAAGATTTTTTTCAATTTTTCTGAAAAAATCTCATTTTCTTTTCACCCTTTTTTCACCCCTTCTCGCTTAGAGGGTAGAAAACAGAAAAACTATGAGCACAAAAGACGAAAAAGAATGGTTACGAGCGGTGCTGGAAGGGAGAGTGAAGCCGGGCGATGCCGAGTGGCGGAAAATTTGGCGGGATGCGGATTTCGCGAGGGTGCGGGGCGTGTTGCGGGAAGTGGGAATGATGGAGCGGGGTGATGTGATGTTCGATCGGGAGAAAATGTGGAGAGTTGTCGAGGGATACCGGGGTGAAGGTCAGAATCGGCGTCGGGTGGCAATGTTGTGGCGTTGGGTTGCAGCGGTAATGATCCCGTTATTCGTGGGTGGCACGATATGGTTCTCGTTGCGTGAAACAAAAGAGATTCCCGTGGCACAAGTTCCGGTACTGGAGGCGGGCAGTCCTCAAGCCGTGTTGATTATGGCGAAAGGAGAACGGATAAATTTGGCATCCGTCCAAGTTGATACTTTAACAACTAAAGGAGGCGTGCGTGTTCGCTTGGATTCGGCTCGAAGCGTGACCTATGAACAGGGAGAGGGGCAATCGACCGAGGTGGAATACAACACGATTGTAGTCCCGCGTAAAGGAGAGTATCAGTTGACACTGGCAGACGGTTCTAGGGTTTACTTGAATTCCGAATCGGAAATTCGCTTCCCGACATTCTTCTCGGGTGAGGAACGCAAAGTGTATCTTAAGGGAGAAGCCTTCTTCGAGGTGGCACCCGATGCCGGGAAACCTTTTATCGTTGACGTTGGTGAAGTGGATGTGCGGGTACTGGGTACCCGGTTTAACGTGAATGCTTATACTCCGGACGAAGTGATTCGTACGACGTTGGTATCCGGAAAGGTGCAGGTAAGCGATCGAAAAGATAGAGCGTCAACCATTCTTGCACCCGGGCAGCAAGCCGTGTGGGAAGAAGGTAGAATCTTGACGAAAGAGGTGGATGCGGCAGCAGTTTCGGCTTGGATAGATGGAAAATTCTATTTCGAAGAAGGTGCGACATTGGAGGAAATCGCTGCGCAATTGCAGCGCTGGTATGATGTTGATTTCTTCTTTGCTTCCGAGCGAGTGAAGCGTTTTGTCTTTGCCGGGGTAATCAAGAAAGAATACACGGCAAACGAGATATTCTCGATAATAGAGAAAACCACGCGGGTGAAATTTACCGTGAACGGTAGGACGGTTGTCGTGACTGAACTGAATAGATGAATCTAAAAATAAACCGGGAATTGCAGCAACAACTCCCGGTGTAGCGAAACCATCCGGGGAAACTTGCGATTTCCCGAGGATGAATGTTTAACTCTTATTACAAAACTATGAAAAAAAAACGAACGGGCACGTGGTTCCCGTTAAAAAAATCACGTGCGAAAATTTTAATGGTTATGAAACTGACTTTTTTATTGATGTGTGGTTTTGTCTTTTCGCTTTCTGCGTCCGTGCGGGCACAGGATCAGATGGTGACATTGAAGGTCGAGGGAATGCCTTTTACCAAGGTTATCTCCGAATTGAAGCGACAGACGCAACTGGATTTCTTTTACAGTTTTGACGAGGTGGACGTGAACCAAGCGATCTCGCTTGACGTGAAAGATGCGAAGGTTGATGAGGTATTGCGGCAAATGCTAGGGAGAAGATTCTCGTGGGAATATATTGACAAAATGGTTATTATTAAACCTACAGTAGGGGAGGACGAACCGGAGAAAAAGTCTGTTCGTGTGAGAGGATTTGTATATGACGAGAAGAAGGTGCCTTTACCGGGGGTAACGGTAAAGGTCGTCGGTGTACCCTTGGGTACCTCTACGAACGTGAGGGGGTGGTTTTCAATCGAGTTGCCGATGCAAAAAGGAAAGCTGGAATTTTCTTTCGTGGGGTACAAGAAACAACAAATTGATTTTTCCGGTAGCACGGATACTTTACGTGTGGTGTTACAGGAAGATTTGCAAGAGATGGAAGAAGTGGTTGTAACTGGTATTTTTAATCGTCCCAAAGAAAGTTTTACTGGTGCGGTAACGGCTATATCTAGAGAAGAACTAAAAACTCATTATTCTAGAAATTTGATACACACGTTAGCTAATTTGGATCCTAGTTTACGTTTAATAGAGAACAATGCACAAGGTTCTAACCCGAATGCTTTGCCGGAAATTCAATTGAGGGGGGCGTCTACATTACGTTCTACGGATGATATACGAAATAACGAGAGTAATTATGAATTGAATCAACCTCTGTTTATCATGGATGGTTTTGAAGTTTCGTTAGAACGAGTGATGGATTTGAACGATAATGAGATTGAAAATATCACGATATTGAAAGATGCAAGTGCCACGGCGCTTTATGGTTCGCGAGGAGCGAATGGTGTGATTGTTATAACAACTCTTCGCCCAAAGTCTGGGAAAATTATGGTATCGTATCAAGGGAAGATTAAAATAGAAGTTCCTGAATTAAGTTCATACGATGATTTAACAAATGCTAAAGAGAAATTGGAATTAGAACGTGTTTATGGAATATGGGATGATTCGAATCTTCAAGAACAATATCGTGAGTTGAAAGATGCCGTGGATTCCGGCTTAAATTACAATTGGTTGGATGAACCACTTCGTACAGGTATTGGTCAACAGCATGTGTTGAATATTATGGGTGGTTCTGAAGCATGGCGTTTTAGTTTGGCTTTAATGTATGATGCTACTATTGGGGTAATGAAAGGTTCTGATCGGAAAAATTTTAATGGTTCAATGTCGTTTGATTATGTTCATGGGAAATGGAATGTCCGACAGCTTTTGACGATCGGGAAGAATAAAAATCAAGATAGTCCTTATGGGCTTTACTCTAATTATGTAAAAATGAATAGGTACTGGACTCCTTACGATGAGGATGGTACATTGATAGAGGAGTACGTGCATCCGATGAAAAGTCAATATGTAATAGATAATCCAATGTATGATAAAGAGGTGGGATGTTGGAACGAGTCGAAATATACATCTTTACGGAGTACGACACAGGCCCGTTATCAAATATCTCCATCTTTTCAAGTGACAGCGATGTTGGGATTAACGTGGAAATTCGGTATTCAGGATTCGTTTATTCCCCCTACTCATAAATGGTTTGCTGACGAAGAAAATATGGAACAAAAAGGTAAATATTCCAGAGGCGAGAAAACGGAAAGTTTATGGGAGACTCGAGTGACTTTAAATTATGCTAAAACATTCAACGATAGGCACATGTTAACGATTGGTCTATCCGGGGAAATGTCAGAAACAGTGGATGATCGTGTTTCTTGGTCTGCAACAGGATTTTTGACTTCAGAAGTGAATCACTTGGCGACATCATTGGGATATCCCTCCACGGGAGGAACTTACGGTTACGAATCAACTTCTCGTCGTATATCGTTTGGCGGTTTTTGTAATTATTATTATGATTCACGATATTTCTTGGATTTGACGTATCGTATGGATGGTGGTTCTTCTTTCGGGAAAAATAGTCGTTTTTCTTCATATTATGCGATAGGAGCGGGGTGGACAATCAGTAAAGAAGAGTACGTGATGGAGTATTTACCGTTTGTTTCAGACTGGTCGGTACGTTATTCTTACGGCGTTTCCGGGAATATGGCTTTTTCACCAGAACAGTCAATGGAGGTTTTTAAGAGAGATGCGAACTACACGTATAATGGTAATTTGGGGGTTATGATGTCTGCTTTTGCGAACCCGAATTTGAAGCAACAGAATACATTCCAGCATAATGTGGGAATGAACTTGGGATTTTTCAATAATAAAATCGCAATCGTACTTAATTACTATACGAAGTTGACAGATAATACTCTTACGGATATTTACTTGCCGATTTCTCATGGTTTTGATAAGGTCAGTGGTAACGTGGGAGAGATTCGGAACACGGGATATGATGGAAGCGTGATAGTAAAATTGGTCGGGACGAAGAAGTGGGATTGGAGTATTAGCGGAAAGTTTTCGCATAACAAGTCAAAATTAGTAAAGCTATCAGAAGGATTTAAAAACACGTTAGAATTGTATGATAAGTCGTTAAGTTCAGCTTCTACTTATTTGCGTTATCGTGAAGGATATTCAATGACGGCTGTTTACGGTTTGCGCACGATAGGGGTGGACCCGCTTTCCGGTCAACGAATATTTTTATCGAAGGATGGACAAATGACACTGTATCAGAGCGGGGAAGATTTGGTGTATCTAGGAGATACTGAACCTAAAGTGAATGGGTCTCTCTTTACGACACTTTCTTATGAGGGCTTGTCAGTGTCATTAGGTTTTGGTTTTCAGTGGGGAGGGGTTGCGGAAAATTATACAGAATTGAATAAAAGGGAAAACTTGGATTTGACTTATAACGTGGATCGCCAGGTTTTGAAGGATGGCTGGCAGAAAATTGGAGACGAAGCGTTGTATAAGAAACAAGGTTATAATGTAATGAACACTTACCCGTGTGATATGTTCATACATAAGAATAATATATTCACTTGTAACAGCATAAATGTCCGTTATAATTTTCCTAAAAGGTGGACAAAGAAATTAGGAATGGAGATGCTATCTATTTCCACGGAACTTTCGGATATATTCTATTTTTCCACGATTCATAGGGAAAGAGGGACTTCTTATCCTTATTCGATTAATCCAAATTTGTCAATATCTTGTACATTTTAATTTAATAATTAATCGTATGAAAAAGAAATTATATTCTATATTAAGCGTGGTTTTGGTGTTTTTTTCTATCGGATGTGAAGATTGGCTAACGGTTGAACCAGAAACGGCAATCACTGGAGATAAGTTGTTTACGACGAACGAGGGGGTATTGCAAAGTTTAAATGGGCTTTATCTCAACATGCGGGGATTATATACACCGGAAGGTTATTTGGGGGGAGCTGGGTGTGTTGAATCAATGGGATGCACTTATACATGGAGTGAAGGAACTCCGGGATACATGTGGGCTGGACATTATTACAGTGATCAACCGGATAATACAAACAACACGATGATTTTTCAAGGGCTTTACAATGTTATAGCTAATGCGAATTCTTTAATTGCCGGGGCAAAAGAGAATCAATCCAAATTGAAAAAAGATGTGTATAATCTTGGGCGAGGAGAAGCTTTGGCTATTCGGGCTTTGATGCATTTTGATTTACTCCGGTTATATGGACCGGTACCTTCGAATGTGGATGCCTCGGAGACTTACTTACCTTATGTGCGTGTAAATGATATTAATCTTTACGAGTATATAACGTATGAGAAATACATGAATTATTTGTTGACTGATTTAGATTCGGCAGAAATGTTACTGTCGGATTCAGATCCTGTTCTCAAGGAAAAGTTTGAGACCATGGATGTTTCAACTGCAGAATGGTCATTTCGGAAGAGTCATGTTAATTATTACGGTGTGTTGGGTTTACAGGCGCGCGTACGTTTATGGAAAGGGGATACGGAAGATGCGTTACGCTATGCTCGGATGGTAAAGGAGGCTAGAAATGAAGATGGTTCTTTCAAGTTGAGATTAATGACCCCGGCGGATACCGTGCTTTATAATAATGCATCTACGGATTTGACTTGTTATTGTGAACATCTTATCGGAACAAAATGTGATAATTATGATTATACCAGAGGAACGTCATGGCGACCGCAAAATGTTTATGTTCTCAATTATAATAATACATTTTTTGAGGATTTGTTTGCGGGTAATGTCGAAGATAAGCGTTATCTATGGTTTTGGGCGTATTATTACAATCGTTTTGGAACAAGTGGGTATTATTGCTCGAAGTACTTGAATTTTTACGCTTCTTCAACATCTCCGAAAAATTTTCCGATTATGCGTTTGGCGGAGATATATTTGATTGTGGCAGAAACCGCTCCATTGACTGAGGCAAATGAAGTGTACAAGGAATATTGCGATGCTCGAAATGTTCCTTATATACCTTTGACTGAAAGTGATAGAAGAGAGAGAATTTTGTTAGAGTATATTCGGGAATTTTGCGGGGAAGGACAAAATTTCTATACATATAAGCGTTATAATACTAAAAATATGTTATTTGGTGTTCGTGAATTGACTGATGAGCAGTACCGGTTGGTTATTCCTAGCGCAGAATTGTTAAATGACTAAAGTTGTGAAATTATGAGAAAAATTTTCTTTATTATAATATGCTGTATTCTTGGTTTTATTGCTTGTACAGAAGAGAGAGCAGAATATTACGAGGGAGAGGATAATTGGGTACAATTTTATTATATATGGCCGGTGGAGCAGACTTATATTTCTCCCGTGTTTTTGCCATATGAGGGATATCGTCCCATGCTAAGTTCTACAAAACGTCAAGATACGGTCTATTTCCGTCTCCATTTGATTGGACGCCCGTCCGATAAACCGAGAAAGGTAAAGTTTGAAACGTATGAGGCGGAAATGGAATATAATTATTTTTTACCTGCGGTTCCTGGAGAAGATTATATTGCTTTCGATGATCCGTTGATGGAATCCTATTTGACGATACCGGGGGATTCTGCTTATGTAAATATTCCGGTAATAGTGAAGTATAACCCTGTAAAAATGGGAAATACGCTTCAAGCGGATTTCCGGTTGGTGGATTCAGAGGATTTGGTAGTGGGGGATTCTTGTTTGATGAAAGGTCGATTTATTTTGTTTCAGGGGTATTAAGATTGTAAGTGTGGTAATAGATATATTGGTTGATTTATAAAGGTTAGTTATTCTTTATAGCGATAGCGAAATAAAAATAAGTATTGAATTTTGTGTTTAAGGAATTGAACACAAGGAAGTTGTATACGTAAGATGTAAAATTTTGACATAGATGTTTAATATTTAAAATAATGAAAATGAGAAGAATTGTATTGTTATTTGGGTGTATGTTTTTATTTATAGGTTTATTCGCTCAGACGAATTTTCGGGACATAACGCTTGCTCAAGCTCTGGAGCAAGCGAAGAAAGAGGATAAAATGGTTTTCGTGGATTGTTACACGTCGTGGTGTGGTCCTTGCAAATATATGGCGGATAAAGTATTCCCGCAAGAAAAATTAGGGAAGTACTTGAATGAACGTTTCGTGTGCGTGAAAATTAATGCGGAACAAGGTGAAGGTGTGGATATTGCTGCTAAATATGGTGTTCCTGCTTATCCCACGTTTTTGATATTGAAGACGGATGGTTCGTTAATTTATAAAATTGTGGGTGGAACGGAAACTGCTGACGAATTTATCGCAAAAGTGGAAGAAGGGTTTGGGGAGAAATCTGCGTTTAAGATGGAAGAACGTTACCTGAGGGGAGACCGGGAGGAAGGTTATCTATTTGAATATATAAATTCTTTATTGGCTTCTGGGCTGTATGACAAGGCGAGAGAGGTTGCCGGGGAAATATTGGCGTCTTTGCCAGACAAGAAAAAGTGTTCCGAGGCTTATTGGTCTATTTATGACAATCCCCAGTTGTCGCCAATTGGTTCCGAAAACCTGAAGTTTTTCCAAGAGAACGTGGATAGATTCCGTAAAACGGTTGGGGAGGAGAAGGTGGATGCAAAGCTTTTATTCCTATGTGATAATAGGTTGGAGGAGATGTTGCGGGGAAGAATACCTGCCACGGATGCTGATCTGGATGCAGCCGAGAAGGAATTGAAAAATTATAATTTGAAGGTTACTTATTTGTATGATTATATTGAGATGATGCGGGCTATTAACAAGGGCGACACTGATAAAATTTATTCATTGTACCCGAGAGTTTACGAGAATATGAGCGAGGGGAAATTGAGTTATTTGTATTTTCGCCCAATTCTTCTTTTTCAAGGAAAGGGAAAATGGACTGATGAACAAAAAACGGGATTTATCAAGTTTACTCAACAATTGATAAAAAGAATGGAATCACAACAGATGCAGTACTCTTTGCAGTATTTTGCGGAAGCGATACCAAAGTTTTGATATCCGGCAAAAATCTTTAGAAAAGATGAATATTTCTTAAGTTTTGGCTGGAATACATCTTGTATGAAGTGAATTTGAAAATGAATTGAACTCGGACAATCCGGAAAACGAAATCCGGTATTGTCCGATATATAAAGTTTAATGGGATTTGTAAATTGTATTGATTATGAGAAAATTATTGATGATTATTATGTTGTTAATTCCCGTGATTGCTTGGTGTCAGGGGTCTAAAAAGAGCGAGAGTGTAAAGAAAGTAAACGAGGTAAAGAAAGGTGATAGTTGCCCGGGGTTTATTTTTAAAGATACCGAGGGGAAAGAAGTTTCGTTGAAGCAATTTAAAAAAAAGTATGTAGTTATAGATGTTTGGGCGTCATGGTGCCATCCTTGTAAACAAGAGTACCCTACATTGAAAAAAATAGCGGAGAAGTATAAAAATCGGAATATCGTTTTCGTGAGTATTTCTTGTGATCACCAGGAACAGAGGTGGCGGAATGAGTTGGGATGGGGAAAAATGACCGGGTATCAATGGTGGATAGCGGGGGATAACTCTTTCATGCTTGCGTTTCAGGTGTCATCGATTCCCCGGTTGATATTGTTGGATAAAAAGGGACGAGTGGTGGATTTAAAGTTGCCAAAGCCCTCGGATCCGCAATTCGAGAAAATATTGAGTGGGTTGAAAGGGGTGTAAATGCTATCAAGTTGCACGTTAATCGTGACGATAGCAGATAGCTTGTTTCTAATCCTTAAAGAGCATTGTCATCGGACCTATGGAGTGTCGACCTTCTTGGAAGAGGAAAAAAGTTGGAGCAAATATTTTCTACTTGTTGATACCTCTTTTTTCGATTTGAATTGTCATATCTGTGGATACTTAGATTAAAAATGTAATTATGGGATTCTATTGTAAGTTATTGAGTATTGTGTTGTGCTGTGTTTTAGTCGGAAGCATGAAATGTTTTGCGCAGGGGGATGGAAATGTCGTTTATCGGGATTACACTCGTCAAGAAGCCGCTTTGCTTGATTCGTTGAAGAAGGAAGGGGTGTTGCCTTTATTCAAGGGAATGC
>NZ_CAUFYA010000022.1:0-79097 GCF_959596855.1 uncultured Butyricimonas sp. | reverse complement strand
GATTGCCAATAGGGATGAGAATTTTATTGACTTTATTAGAAACGAACGTCGCCGGGAATTGTGTTTCGAGGGACATCGTTGGTTCGATTTACGTCGGTATGCAGTATCTTCGACACATCCTTTCACGAAAGAAATTCTCCATCCGCATTATTCAAGACCTTCCGCGTCGCAGTACTCTTTCGAGGGGAATTTCCGCTTGAAGAAGTATAATGAAGAGACAGCTTATGTACTGCCTATACCGGATTATGCCATAAGTTATAACAATGGTTCTTTAGTTCAGAATGTAATAAGAGAGGAACGTAAGATTAATAATTAAGTAGTCTATGAAAAAGATATTTTATATAGCAGCCATTATTTGTACATCGTTTTTAATTTCTTGTAATGATAAAGAAGATGATGTAATGCCCAGTTATCAAGATGAAAACTGGTGGGTAAATAAAGACAATCCGAATAGTGTACTGGATCATACGATATATCAAGCCTATGAACTGTATGGTGTACCTATTTTTTACAATGATACCATTGGTTCCCAAGATCGGGGAACCGATGCTTTCGGGCGTCCTAATATTTATTACGAGGTGATTAAGTTGAATTACACGATCACGGGTAATATCTATGGAGAAGTTCCCAATGCTTATGTACTGTCTTCTAATGAAGAAGATATAATGGAAGGAGTTAAATTGCTACGAGACTATGTATTAGCGAATTTCCCGGATTTTATAGATGTTCCTCGTAGTTATTTACTGGTGGATACATTGCATATGGGGTTGAATGATAAAAATTATCTTCCTTATATTGGTTCAGCTTTTTCCGGATTAACGACTGTTGCTGTCGGTAAATTACCGGACATCAAAAATATGGATGAAAAAGAAAAAAGAATGCTTGCGGGAGAAATATTAACCGCTCAAGTTGGAACTTATATTTACAATACTTACAACAAAACGGATTTGGATCCTTTTTACAAAGTGTTGACTAAGGATGTTAATGAATATTATGGTTATGGAAATAAGGTGGATATTAATACTGCTCCAAGTAAATATAATCCTTCCTATGCACCTTGTGAGGAATACGGTTTCTTGAAACCTGCTCCCAATAGACCGATTATAGAGGGAGAATTGTATTATTTCCCTTCGAGAGATCAAGATGTGAATGACTATGTAGCCCTGTATTTAGGTTTCACGGAGGAACAAGTACGGGAATTATACGAGGAGGATTATCCGCACGTTTTTAAAAAGTACGGTATTGTGAAAAGTATCATTGAAAAAATGCGAGCTGAAAAACTAGGAAACAATTAACAAATAAGTATCTGTATGAAAATTGTATGTAGATTAATAGCATTCACTATATGCTATTTAGGGATGTGTGTGCCTGTACTTTCTGCCCAAGAGAAAGAAAAAGTAGAGGCGGATTCGACGAAACGGAAGGGATTGCCTGCTATTTCGGAGTTTATAAAATCTGAAGCGGAGGTACATGAAGGGATGTTCAATGTATACGTGCAGGATGACAAGTATTACATGGAAATTCCCGATGATATGATGGAGAGGGAATTTGTATCCATGATTTCAATCATCAAGGGGTCGGAGAATCCGAATCCGACCCCTACTCAAATGTACGGTTACCCGGGAGATGCCTTGACCCACACGATTATTAGTTTCGAGCGGGGACCCAAGGACAAGGTGTTCGTGAAAAAGCCCACTTACGGCTATGCCGTGACGGACACGACGATGGGAATATACAACACGGTAAAGAATGCGAGTCTGATTCCAGTGTTGTACGTGTTCGACGTGAAGGCGAAGGGCGAAAACTCCTTGTTGTTGGATGTGACGACAGCCGTGACGGGGGATAATGACTTGTTCTCGTTGAAAGCGTCAGCCAAGAGATTGGGGTTGGGTTCTTTTCAAGCGGATCGTTCTTACATGACCAAGATCAGCACTTTTAAGAATAACATCATCTTTCGTTCCGTGAAGAGTTATTCCGCGGGTTCGAGAGCCTTGCCGCCCAGTCCGGCATACCCGAAAGGCGGAAGTGAGCCGACTCCCCCCACACGTTGGGAAATCGGGGTATCCATTGCCTTGTTACCGGAAGTACCGATGCGTCCGCGTTTCGAGGATAGTCGGGTAGGATATTTCGCGTACGGGAAAGTTGATTTCGGGGCGAATCCTTACAAATCGGAACGTGTCAGCATGGTTAGCCGCTGGCGTTTGGAACCGAAACCGGAAGATATGGAGAAATACAAACGCGGGGAATTGGTGGAGCCGGTAAAACCGATCGTGTTCTATATCGATCGCAATACCCCGAAATTCCTGCAACCTTACTTTGTTGAGGCGGTGAACTTGTGGCGGCCTGTTTTCGAGAAGATCGGTTTCAAGAACGCCATTATCGGCAAGATGGCTCCCACGCCGGAAGAAGACCCGGACTTTTCTATCGAGGACATTCGTTATTCCGTGATCTCTTACAAGGCGTCATTGGTAGCGAACGCTTACGGGCCTCACATGGCAGACCCCCGTTCCGGTGAGATACTTTGTTCTCATATCGGAATCTTCCACAACGTGATGGCTATGGTACAACAATGGTATTTCTGCCAAGCTGCCGCTTCCGATCCTCGGGTGCGTCAATACCCGATGCCGGAAGAGGTAATCGGCGACGTGATGCGTTTTGTTGTGGCTCACGAGGTAGGGCATACCTTGGGACTGCGCCACAATTTCGGGGCAAGCAGTACTTATCCCGTGGAGAAGTTGAGAGATAGGGAATTTGTGAAGAAATACGGGCATACCGCTTCCATCATGGACTATGCGCGTATGAACTATATCGCCCAGCCGGAAGACAAGATTGACACGAAAGATTTGATTCCCGGTATCGGAATCTATGATGAATTTGCCATAGAGTGGGGATATCGCTATTTCCCCGGGATGAAGCTGAACGAGGAAACCGCCTATTTAAGAAAATGGGTGGGGGAGAAATACAAGGAAGACCCGAAATACAGGTTCGGAACGGAGTTGGATATGTCCGATCCCCGCTGGCAGTCTGAGGACTTGGGTGACAATAGCATGAAGGCAAGCGAGTATGGTATCAAGAATTTGAAATTGATCATGAATAATCTGGAAGCGTGGACGAAAGGCGATGACGATGAGGCTACCTACCTGAAAATGATATATAGCGGGGTATTGAACCAATACATGTATTTCGTTTCGCACGTGCTGAAAAACGTGGCAGGTCGTTACAGTGAAACTCCCTTGCGGTCGGAGCCCGGGACGGGTTCCAGCATGGTGGAACTCGAACGGCAAAAGGAGGCTATGGACTTCCTTGCGAAACACGTGTTCAACAGACCCGACTGGTTATTTGACAAACGTATCACGGGATTGGCTGAAGTCGACGGGTTGAAAACATGGAGCAGTATCCAGCGTTTCGTGATCCAAAACTTGTTGCCGAAATCTGCATTCCTTACCACTTGCGTGGAGTTGTACGGGCGTGAAGGGAATTACACTCCCGAGGAGTTCTTCCGGGATATGGAAGACGGTATATTCTCCGAGTTGAAAAACGGGGATGAAATACCTTCCTCTCGTAGGGACCTTCAAATGGAATACATCCGTCAGGTAATGGTGATCACGAATTACTCTGAGGTGAGAAAAACGACCAACCTGTTGACGTTATTCACCCTGCAAATGGAAAGCGTGGCAAAGGCGGCAGAGGCTTATGCCGTTAAGACGCAAGACGAGTCAGCCCGGATGCACGCTGACGCGATCGTGAAAACGATAAGGGGGTGGTTGAAGGGAGAGAAGAATGCTATATATTAAAAGTGAGGTTATGATGAGAAGTTATATATTGTTCATTGCATTGTGCCTGCTGGTGTCTTTACCGGGTATCGGGCAGGAGAAGAAAGCCCCGGAAGAGAAGAAGCCTGCCGCGGAAACAAAGAAAGGCCCCATGTCGTTTGACAAATTCTTCAAGGAAGGAATGAAACGGGTGGATGCTATTTTCCCCGTGTACGAGGCGGACGATAAGTATTACATGGAGATCGCTGACGAATACCTCGGGAGAGATATTTTTATCTCCGGTCAGATGTTGAAAGGTATCGGGGTGAGAGCTTCGGGGCAGGAATCTGCCGGGGTGGTGTGTTTCAAGAAAGGACCGAAAGATAAACTGTACATGTACAGCGAGTACAATGGCATGGTGGCTTCGGAGAAGCAACCCGAGTTGGAGCGCATACTGGCAGAGGAAACTCTTTTGCCCGTGGAAGCGGTTTACCCGATCGTGGCTTGGGGGAAGGACTCCGCCGGGGTGATTATCGAGATCACGAACCAGATCAAGGGTGTTGCCGATTGGTATAAACTCTCGGACGAGGGCACGAGTGCCGCCCTCAAGGGTAACAAGCAATCCGGGGGAGGCGAGATGATTTTCGTGAACGAGGTGTTGAAGAAACGGAACGGGGTGAAATTCAAGTTGACGTGGATTGTTGATCAGAACGTGGCGGGTATCGAGTGTCACGTGGATCTGTTGCCCGAAAGGCGTATGCGGGTGCGCTATGCCGACGAGCGTGTGGGGTACGAAACCTTGAATTACTACGATTTCGGCACGAATCCTTACGGGGTGAAGAAAAGAACCATCGTTACCAAATGGAACCTCGAACCCAAGGACATGAACGCTTACGCCAAGGGTATTCTGACCGAGCCGAAAGAACCGATCGTGTTCTATCTGGATGCGTATTTTCCGAAAGAATTGATCAAATATGCCAAAGAAGGGGTTTTGCAATGGCAATCCGCTTTCGAGAAAGCGGGATTTAAAAACGCCATTCAAGTGCGAGTGGCGAAGGACGAGGACGAGATGACTTCCGCCCGTGCCGTGATCTCGTACAGTATCAATGCGGGTAGCAACTCTACTTCTTTCGATCGGGATATTCGTACCGGGGAGATACTGGCTTGCAACGTGAATTTGAATCACGTTACTCTGGGGGGTTACTTGGAAACCTATTTCGCCCGCTGTGCCGGGGTAGACCCCCGTTTGGAAAAGAATTACTTTGATCCGCGGGTGGCGGGTGCTATCGTTCGTATGTTCGTGGCAAAACAAGTGGGACTCGCCTTGGGATTACTTCCCAACTATGCGGGTAGTTACGCTTACACTCCCGCGCAGATTCGTGACCGTAATTTCGTGAAAAAGAACGGATTCTCGGCTTCCGTGTTGGATGATTGTTCCTACAACTTCGCGGCACAGCCCGAGGACAGGATGACCACGGATGAGTTAGTCGGTTGTAAAGTCGGTGCTTATGACCGTTGGGCTATCGAGTGGGGCTACCGGTTGTTCCCGAACAGCAAGGATATCAATACCGACAGAAAGTTATTGAAAGACCTCACGGACCGTCGTTTGAAAGATAAGGCACTTCTTTACATGAAGAACACGAGTTACGATTTTCGGGCTTTGCCTTCGGATTTGTCTTCGGATAAAATAGAGGCCGCACGCTTGGGAGTCCGTAACATGGAGCGCTTTATCAAGAATCTGAACAAGCTTTCCGCTTCTGCCGACAAGAAGAACGACGATTGGATGGTGTACGCGCAGGGAGGAGCGACAGCTTTAGGTTCGTTGTACCAGAATCTGGTATACAAAGTGATGGAAAACATCGGCTGCCGCATGACTCTGGAAAAAGGGGAAGCCTTTTCTTCTAAAGAATTGCAGCAAAATACGTTGGCGTTCCTTGCCGAGTATGTATTTGCCGCACCTCAATCTTGGATGTATGATGAGGTACTTGCCAAAGAATTTGGGGTAGGTCCGGAAGCCGTGCGTTTCGGTTTGCAGGAGATCGTGTTCTCGTACTTGTTAAACCCCAAGGTGATCGGGAATATCGAGTTGGCTTCTCGTGTCGAGGGCGATAAAGCGTACAACCTGATTGAATACTGGCGGGATATACGTCGTTTGTTATTCAAGGATTTTGACAAGAATACGGTACTGTCCGGCTTCGAGTGTCACACGGAAAATATATTTATCATGTGCTTCATGGACTTGTTGGTGAAAAATGCCGTTCTTACCAATAGCAACAAATTGTCGACCTACGGGACGAATCTGATCGCTTGGGTGAATGACATTCACGATCAGGCAAAGGCATTGTCCGAACAACATGCCGACAGCCGTATGCGTGATCATTACCGTGCCATGATGTACCGTATTGAACAGGATATGAAATTGATTGCTTCGATAACGAAGTAAGCGGATTCCGGTTCCCTTCCGGTTTTACCGGTTGGGAACCGGATTTGCCACATCTATTTGATTACTCACTGCCTTCAGGCGAATAGCCTGCTTCTGCCTTGTATATATAAACAATAAATTACATGGAAAAAGCGTAAATAGAAATTGATATATTTCGGAATGCCGACAATTTTGCTACCTTTGAGAAACTTGTGGTAGGAAAACAAGTCAAAATGCGTGTGAAACTTATAGCGTTCGAATGAAATTATTAATCTGTTTATGCTCTTACGCGGGATATGGATTCCTGTGGATTGCAAGTTTCTTCCCGTTGCCCATGATGTATTGGGTGACGGACATATTGTTTCTTGTTTTATATTATGGCATCAGGTATCGTCGCGGGGTAGTCGACATGAACCTGCGGAACGCTTTCCCGGAGAAGAGTGAGGAAGAACGAAAGTGTATTGCCCGGCGTTATTACCGGCACTTGTGTGACACGTTTGCCGAGTTCTACAAATTGTGGCACATATCGGAGGCTGAAATCAAGCGGCGCTGCGTGATGATGAACTTGGACGTACCCCATCATTATTTCGAGCAAGGACGTAGCGTGATAGTCTTTGCCGGTCATTACGGCAATTGGGAGATGATGTATTCTTATAAACTGTGGGAAAAAGGCATCGAGTTAATCCCGATCTATAAACCCATACACAACAAAGTATTCGACCGGATGACCTACCTGATCAGAAGTCGCTTCGGGGCAACGCCTCTCGCGAAAGCCGACACGTTACGGGTGATGTTGCGTAACCAGAAAGAGGGGAAAATATGCATGACCGGGTTTATCGGAGATCAAACCCCGAATAAACATTCGTTGAATTTCTGGACGACTTTCTTGAATCAAGATACGCCCGTGATGGAGGGAACGGAGAAAATTGCCCGCAAATTGAACCAACCGGTAGTGTATCTCAACATGAGAAAAGTGAAACGCGGTTATTATCACGCCGAGTTTTATGACCTGTGTTCCGATCCGCAAAACTTGGAACCGGGAGAACTTACCCGTATGCATACCCGCATGTTGGAAAAGTTTATCCGTGAAAATCCCGAATACTGGCTTTGGTCGCATCGGCGCTGGAAACACAAACGCCCCGCGGAACAACGTTAGTCCGGTAACCTGATCTCTGTCGAGAACCCGTGAGGTTGTAAATCGCGAAAGAATATTTCTCCCTTGTGCATCTTCACGATCTGGCACACGATACTTAATCCCAATCCGTGTTCCTGTCCCGGAAGTACATCCGGCAGACTGCCTTGCGCCAAGGTTTGTAGTTCCCGCGAGTATTCGGGAGAAACCCCGTCCCCGTTATCCGCCACGGTAAAACAAAACCGTCCCTTTTCATGTTTCAAGCTCAATGTCAATGTCGTTCCTTCCGGGGTATGGCGGATGCTATTGTAAAGCAGGTTATTGATTGCCCGTGCGAGTAGACGTGTATCCCCGTGCAGGACGGCGGATTCCATACCGGGAGCGATGATTGTTTCCACTTGGTAACGTTGCGTCCGGGGTTCATTGTTGAGAAAAGCGGCGATGGTCTGCCTGAAAAAAGTTACCGGGTGGAACGTTTCTTTCCGCGGTGTCCGGGTTCCGTTTTCCAGTTGGGAAAATAAATTCAGATCATCAATCAGTTCCCGTAGCTGAAGAGCTTGATTCCGGATATAAAGTGCCTGTTCCCGGGTTTCTTCCGGGGAGTAATTCCCCTCTTCCAGTTGTCCCGCCCGTGCGAGAATCACGGACAAGGGAGTACGCACGTCATGCGACACGCCCGCTATCCAGTTCTCCCGGTACACGGAACGCTTGTGCAATATACCCGAAGTGCGGTTCAGGCAGGATGCCACGTCGGCAAACATCCCTTTCTCCTTTACTTGAACGGATTCCCCGTTAGACAACTTTTGTATGCCCCCGAGTACCCCTTTCAGCGAACGCGACATCCGGTGGTCGATAAACACGTAGACAAGTATCAACACGAATATATTCCCGAAAATAAGCATGATATAGAGGACGGGAAAAAATTTCACTTCCGCTATTCGCTGCATACTATTATACCGTGCGTAACTGTCTTTCGGGTAACCCGCCACGAGAAGCCCGTCGTCCTTTTTCCATGTCACCACGGGATAGTCCTTCAAGTAGAATTTTGCCATAGAGGAAATATCGCTCAGGGTGTACGTGTCGGGAATCTCTTTCGGGAGGTCAACTGCCCAGCGGATATTCCCCTTCTTATCGTCCAGCAGCATCACCCACATCTGTTGCTCTCTTATCTGCACCAGAAGTAAGGAATCGAGTTGGAAATTGTTGTCGTTTATTTGCAGCCTGTCCGCTATTTTCCGTATGAATTGCGCGGGTGGTTGCGAGCCGCCTGCCTTGAGATAATAGTGAACGACGAGTGAATACACGATCACGTTTATCGTGATTAGCAGGAAGGCACCGATTAGTACCCGTTTCCCGATTCGTTTAATGGAATGTTGCAGGTCGTTCATGGCGCACTATATTAAGAGTTTATAACCTAGCCCTTTGATCGTGATGAGGGAAACCGGGGCGGACGGGTTGTCTTCTATTTTCTCCCGGATACGCCTGATGTGTGCCATGAGCGAGTTCTCGTACCCGTACAGGTTGTCGCCCCATGCCTCTTCGCAGAGCGTGTCGATCGTCACCACCCGGTTCGCCGATTTGTACAGTACGCCCAGTATAGCGTGTTCCCGTGCCGTCAGCGGGAATATCCTGCCTTGCCTGTTCACCTCGGCTTTGTCGAAATCAACGGTACAATCCGCCAGTTCTACCACGGTCTTTTCATTTTTGTACGAGCGGCGCAGGATTGCCGTCAACCGCGAGAGAAGCTCTTTAGGGAGAAAAGGCTTGGTCATGTAATCGTCACCCCCGGCGTCCAGTCCCATGAACATATCTTCCGGTTTATCCCGTGCCGTGAGGAAAAGAATGGGGATGTCCTTCATTTGCCGGATTTCCTTCATCAGCGAGAAACCGTCACCGTCGGGCAGGTTCACGTCAAGCACGGCGATATCCGGGAAGGAATGCTTGCAGGACTTCAGCGCCTCGCTTGCCGTGCCTGCGGTCGTGATGGAGGTGAAACTGTCCCCGCGGAGAATACTCTCGATGAGTTCCAGTAATTGCCGTTCGTCGTCGACAACCAGAATATTCTTTCTTTTGATGAAATTGAATTCTTTGTCCATAACCACGCTGTATCCTGATGTTTCTACAAATCTAAGGAAAATAAACGGGATATCGTGCGCCGGCGGTAAAATGTAAGGTAAATGTAAGGATGGCGTAAACTCCCTGCAAGGAAACCCGTGTATTTTTGTCCAAAAACGAAACGGATGGATCGGAGAAAATATTTGAGCTTGATTCTATTACTTTGCGTGACTTTGGCGGTTCACGCGCAACCGAAGGAGAAAGGGGGCAGCGTGTCCGGTTGGCTGAAAGATAGTGTTACCTTGTTGCCCGTCGCTTATGCCACGGTACAAGTCGCGAGAGCGGAACGCCCGTTCGCTCCCGTGAAACTGACCGTGACCGACACGAACGGGTATTTTCGAGTGGCGGCACTTCAGCCGGGGAAATACACGGTGACTCTCTCGCACGTGGGATTTCGGGCGGTGTCCCGTGGGTTTTCGCTCGGCACGAGGCAGGACGGGACAGGGCTGGGTATCCTGTACACGCGGGAAACGGCGGAGAGGCTCGGGGACGTGAACGTCACGGCTCGGAGGCTCCCGATAAAATTCGAGATAGACAAGATAACGTATGATGTCGAGTCCGATCCCGATGCCCGCGTGACGAGCACGCTCGATATGTTGCGCAAAGTACCTTTCGTGACGGTTGACGGGGACGATAATATCGAACTGAACGGGAGCGGGTGTACCATATATATCAACGGGCGCCCTTCCGGCTTGATGAAACAGAAACCGGGGAAGGCGTTGAAAGGAATCCCGGCAACAGCGATCAGAAAAATCGAGGTCATCACGAGTCCCGGGGCGAAGTACGACGCCTCGGGGACGGGTGGAATTATCAATATAGAGATGGCGCGAGGCGGGTTGGAGGGGTATTCTGTTTTCGCACAGGGTAACGTGGACGATATCGGGAAATGGGGTGTTGCTTTGAGCGGGATGCTTAAGTACGACAAGTTATCGGCGTCCGGCTTTTTCTCCCATTATCCCAATTATCTTCGTGATGCGAGATATAATTCCGTGTTGACAAACCTGAATGACACGGAATCGCGTACCCTCTATTCGGGAGTGCGCGGTAAGGTACGTCAACCGGCATCGTACATCAACGCGGAGATAAGCTACGAGGCGGATTCTCTGAATCTCTTGACTTTCTCTTTGTCATCCCGTCGGTACGAGATTATCCGTGAAGCCGCGGAGCGGGACGAGATGCAGCGGGAAGATGCCTCCCCCGTGTACCGTTACTGCGCGACCGAAAAGTCGAAAACAGATAACGGGGGAACGGAAGCGACCTTCAATTACCAACGGACTTTCCGGAAACCGGAACAACTCTTCACGCTTTCTTACATGTACAACTATATTCCATCGGGAGGGTACAATCACCGGTATATGTTCGACTTTTGGAAAGATAACGCGCGAGTCACCTTCTCGCCTTACGATATCCGGGATGAGAACAAGGCACGGTCGGACGAGCATACCGTTCAGGCGGATTACGTTCATCCGTTCGATACCTTGCAGACCTTGGAATGCGGGTTGAAATACATTCGTCGCGCCGCTTCCAGCAAGGGAATCTATAAACGTCGGGAAGACCCGGGAGAAGATTGGGAGTCGCTTCCGGCAAGGGAAGAGAGATTCCTGCACGTGCAGAATATTTACGCCGCTTACCTGACGTATGCCTTGAAATATCGTAAATTCGGGCTGAAAGCCGGGGTACGCCTCGAACGTGCCGCGTTTGATGTCGCCTTACACTCGCGAACGGAGCCGGATTTTGATGCCGGTTTCACGGACGTGATTCCTTCCGTGACGTTCTCGTTGCAGGTAACCCCGACACGTGTCTGGAAAGTCGGCTACAACACGCGTGTCATGCGTCCGGGGATACAGCACCTCAATCCTTATCGCTCGGAAACCAACGCCAGCGTGGTATCATACGGGAACAGCCGTTTGAAATCGGAACGTTTTCATATCGTGAGTTTGGGATTCAGTACCTTTACTCCCGCGTGGATGATAAATACCAGCGTCGAGTATCGTTACTCGGGTAATTCCATCCGTGCCTACACCTTCATGGAGAACGGTCGGAAAGTGAATACCTTCGGGAATATCGGGCAAGAGAACAGCGTGACGCTCAATCTTTTCGTGAACGCTAACTTGGGCGGCAAGACGAGTTTGCGGGTAAACGGGAATGTCGGTTACATCGACCTCGACAGTCGCGAAATTCGTTCCGTCGCGCGTGGCTGGCAATACTCGGCGACCGCGGTCGTGCAGCAAACCTTGTGGTGGGGCATCCGGTGCAGCGCTTACGGGGGATATTTCGGTTCCCGTGTCCGCCTTCAATACGATTCTGACGGTTACTACTACTATGCGCTCACGTTGAACAAGAGTTTTCTGAAAGACAAGCTCACTTTCTCTTGCAGTGGCAACAACTTCGCCGACGGCCTGCGCCGTTTGAAAGGAGTGGTGTCTGCCCCGGGATATATCCAGCATCACGAGAACGTGCTGCAATACCGGAGTTTTAATTTCAGCCTGTCCTACCGCATCGGCAACCTGCGGGCAACCGTGAAAAAGGTAAAACGGGGAATCGTGAACGACGACGTGAAGCGGGAGGACGCATCCGCAAAATAGGATGCGCCCCCGCTTCTCTTTTACTCGTGTTTCACCTCCGTGTACGCCGACCGGGAAGCCCGTGTGTTGAGAGGCGATACCGCGAAGACGTAAGCGATGATGCTTTCCGGCTGAAACTTCTTGTGGAGCGGGAAATCCGCTTTGCCGGGTTCTCCTCGTTTGCCCAGCGGATAGACGATATCTTTTTTCGCTTTTTGGTCGAAAATAGCAAGAAATAAGTCATCCTTGTCTTTTGCCACGGGAGAAAGCGGTTGTCGGAACCATTCGGCGTGGATGCGTCTTTCCCCGTCGTTGCAGGTGACCGCCACCGTGGGTGGGAGCAGGTTGCCCGTCGAGCAGGTGATACGCTCCGGGTGAATCGTCACGGCGAGCGTTTCCTCGTCTACCTCCACGGCGTTCTGGTTTGTCCCGATGAAGGCGGCGCGAGCCGTTGACCACGATTGTCCCCGGAAGCTCGCTTGCAACGTGTTGCAAAAGCGGAAGGATAGCTTGGATAGCGTGGCGAATCGTACCTGTTGCACCCGTTGTGCGGGAGATTGTTTCTTTTTTTTGCTGAAAATCTTGCCCTTGGCCACGTTTTTTCCCTTGTACTGGCACATGGTTACGTTGCCCACGGAGCCCGATGCTTTATCGAATAGATTGGATTGAAATATTGCCATGATAAATAGGTTTATAAGGTTTATAAAGTTTGTAAGGTTCATAAAGTGATGGCGGTTCGTAAAGTTTGTAAGGTTCACCGGGTCACGTGACCTGTAATCATGACTTGTATAAATCATGAACTTTATAAACTTTAGGAGCCGGAGGCCCAACTTTATGAACTTTATAGACCGGAGGTGTGTCAATACACACCTCTTAGTGGCACGTTGAAATAAGTGCTGTTCGAGAATCCATCCCGTGTTGTGTTCACGAAAAACGCGTACACGTGCGCTTCCCTCGCGAGGGGTTGCTCCAGCGTGATTGCCGCCATGCCATCCTCTCGGGTAATTCCCGTGTGGTCGATAATCTCCACCCGGAACGGCTCGTGGTCATAGATCACTGCCAGCGCCAACTCGTCCCTGTTGCGGCGGTAGTTACTCCACGGGGCGGGTTCCCAAGTCAGTGAAAGCGTACCTGCGGGTGCTTCCTGCCGGCGCAATTGGAACGGTGTCTGTAATACGCCCCGTGTGAGGTGTAGTAGTTGGAAATCTCCTACCGTGCAGTCCGTGCTGTATGCTTGGAGATTGGTGCTAATGAATAAGTTGTATCCCGACGAGATTTCTTTTCGGGTAGCTTCCATGCGCCATGCGTGGCACAGGTATGTCTCCTTTATTGATTGATACAACGTGACTACCGCTGCCAGACGTGCGTTTTGTGCTGCCCGGGTGGGTGATCCTGCGTTACCGTCATACGAGGGCAATGCCCTGCCGAATGTTTTCTTGCCTTTTTGGAAAATAACCATTCCCTTGTATTTCCCCTTGGCGTCTTTTAGTGCTCCTGATTTAATTTCTACCATAATGTTACTTTTAATTATTACCTAATACCCCTCGTTCCATCTACTTTGCCTTTTCATAGGCACTTTAAAGATACTACCGGAAGGATGGTTTGTCAAGTTAAATTTATATATTTTTCATTAAAACGTGGGCTAGGTGTGGGCGAACATCAGGCGAATAACAGGCGAAGCCTTTAGTCAACCGCCTGAAAGTTTGGTAAAATCCACCCCCGGGGGTAAGATAGGACACGGGAATGGGTTGATTTCGGGTGTTAGCGGGTGAGGATGAAATCCGGATTTTGCGGGATAAGAGAGAAGGGTATGTCGAAACACACCCTTCCCGAATGAAAAATTTATTGAAAACGAGGTTTTTATTTCATTGCTTCCTCGATGGAAACGGCAACAGCAACAGTGGCACCCACCATCGGGTTGTTTCCCATGCCGAGGAATCCCATCATCTCCACGTGAGCGGGGACGGACGAGGAGCCGGCGAATTGCGCGTCACCGTGCATGCGTCCCAGCGTGTCGGTGAAGCCGTAGCTGGCGGGACCCGCTGCCATGTTGTCCGGGTGCAGGGTACGTCCGGTACCACCACCGGAAGCCACGGAGAAGTATTTCTTTCCGGTTTCCATGCACTCTTTCTTGTAAGTGCCGGCAACGGGATGTTGGAAACGGGTCGGGTTCGTGGAGTTCCCGGTGATGGATACATCCACGCCCTCGTGGCGCATGATGGCAACACCTTCCCGAACGTCGTCGGCTCCGTAGCATCTCACTTGCGCGCGTTCTCCCTTGGAATAGGCTTTCTCCCGCACGATTTTCAATTCTCCCGTGTAGTAATCAAATTCGGTCTGCACGTAAGTGAAACCGTTGATACGGGAAATAATCATGGCGGCGTCTTTACCCAACCCGTTGAGGATTACCTGCAAGGGTTGCTGGCGTACCTTGTTGGCGGATTTGGCGATACCGATAGCGCCTTCTGCCGCGGCGAAAGACTCGTGCCCGGCAAGGAATGCGAAGCATTTCGTTTCCTCGCGAAGCAACATGGCGGCAAGATTGCCGTGTCCCAATCCTACCTTGCGGTCGGCGGCAACGGAACCCGGTATGCAGAAGGACTGCAAGCCCTCGCCGATAGCCTCGGCTGCCTCGGCTGCTTTCTTGCATCCTTTTTTAATGGCGATAGCCGCACCTACAACGTAAGCCCATGCCGCATTTTCGAAGGCGATGGGCTGAATTTCTTTACACATTTTGTACGGGTCGATTCCTTTCGCGTCACAGATAGCCTTTGCCTCGTCGATGTCCTTGATCCCGTGTGTATTTAATACCGCGTTGATTTGATTTATCCGGCGGTCGTAACTTTCAAATAAAGCCATAATAATTTTAGATTTAATGATTACAAAGTCGCAAGCGACTTTTGTGATTTCTTGATTCTGAATAGCGTGATAATAATCACTTAATCATAAATCGTAAATCACCAAATTAGTTTATTCTTGCCGCGGGTCGATGTATTTAACGGCTTCCGCGAAGCGACCGTAGCTGCCTTTGGCCTTGTCAACCGCTTCTTTCGGGTCGATACCTTTTTTCAGCATGTCGGTGAATTTGCCGAGGTGGATGAACTCGTAGCCGATGACTTCACCGTCCTCGTCCAATCCCATGCGGGTAACGTATCCCTCTGCCATTTCGAGATAGCGGGTTCCTTTGGCGCGTGTCCCGAACATGGTACCCACTTGGCTGCGCATTCCTTTGCCCAAGTCTTCAAGGCTGGCACCGATGGGAAGACCACCCTCGGAGAAGGCGCTTTGGCTGCGCCCGTACACGATTTGCAGGAACAGTTCGCGCATGGCGGTGTTGATGGCATCGCAAACCAAGTCCGTGTTCAACGCTTCCAACAGGGTTTTGCCGGGAAGGATTTCAGACGCCATGGCGGCGGAGTGGGTCATCCCGGAGCAACCGATGGTTTCCACGAGGGCTTCCTCGATGATGCCGTCCTTGATGTTCAAGGTCAGTTTGCATGCCCCTTGTTGCGGTGCACACCAGCCGATACCGTGGGTCAGACCCGAAATGTCCTTGATTTCTTTGGAACGAACCCATTTTCCCTCTTCCGGGATGGGTGCCGGACCGTGATTAGGTCCTTTTTTCACAACACACATGTGTTGTACTTCATGCGAGTAAATCATTGTCTTTGTTTTTGATTGATATATTGTTAAATACCTTGTCGTAATCCTAAACGCGGACAAAATTAACACATTTGTTCCGGATAAAAAACATCTTATAAAACATATAATTGTGCATACGTTTGCGTTTCAATGTGTTGATATATAATTATTTGTTGTTCGTGACGAAAAGTTCGGGGTAAATTTGGCATTTTGCTTGTTTATACCTAATTTTGGTAAGTTAAACAACGCGTGTATGAAGAAATTATTGCCTGTAGCCGAGTTAGGAATGAGTATTGACAGGCGGTTGGATAACACGGGTATCCCGAAGATTACGGTTGAATCGGCGGGGTGTTAAGTTGTGATTAATGTTTTTTCTGTTTTGTTACGATTAATTGATGGGACTTTTTTAGCTGAATTTGATTTCTTTATTTATTTTTAGTGGCATGGAAAAGAGTAAGTAAGATGGTAAGAAGTAAAATGCAAGGGCTTGATGGTGATGTGAATGATATCGAGTCGGTATTTAAGGAATATTATGGTTCGCTTTGTTATTTTGCTTCCAAGTATTTACAAGACGAGGAAGTGATCGAAGATGTCGTGCAGGATATCTTTATTACTCTGTTGGAAAAAAAGACACAATTCCAGTCCGTGATTCATTTGAAGAATTTTTTATACCTTTCCGTTCGTAACGGTTGCTTGAACCATATGCGCAATTTGCGTTCCCGCGATAGATATATCGCCTCATTGGCTTATGATGAGCGGGCGGAGTCATTCGAGGAGAATATTATCTTGACGGAAATCTACCGGGAATTGGCCGATGCCGTGAACAAGTTGCCGGAAGAGTGCCGCAAAGTATTTGAACTCTGTTATTTCCAAGGATTGGATAATGAGAGTGCGGCCAATGAGTTAGGATTGAGCGTTAACACGATTAAGGCCCAAAAGGCCCGCGGGAAAAAGATATTGAAAGAGAGTTTGAAAGATCTTATGCCGTTTTTCTTCTTCTTTTTTATGGGGTAATCAAAAAAAGGGACTGTTCGACAGTCCCTTTTTTGCCTAAAGACGGATACGCGTTTATTCTATGATTACAACGCGGTTTAATTCTACATCTCCTTTGTAAAGATTTTCAACTCCGCCTTTACCGATTACTTCCAATTGTTTGGCATCTACGCCGTATTTCTTGATTAAAGCGTCAGCCACGTTTTGTGCGCGTTTTTCACTCAATTTCTGGTTGAATTCGGCGCTACCGGTAGCTTTGTCCGCGTAACCGATTACCTTGTAAACTTGTCCCGGGTTGCTCTTGATGAGGTTAGCGTAGTATTCCAAGTTAATCAGTTCTTTTCTGGTGAGGTTGGCTTTGTTTATTTTGAAGAAAATAGCCAATGGAGCGTTCTTGATAGTCTTTGCTTTGTTTTTTTCTGCATCCAAGGCTTTACGAGTTTGATCCAACTCGTCTTGCAGACGGTCAGCACGACGGATTTGTTCTGCTAATTTTGCTTCTGCGGCGCTCAACATTTCCGGGGAAACACCGGTATATATTGTTTCAGCTTTTTTCTCTCTTCTGAAATTGCGTTGTTTGAATTTGTAGGTAACACCCACGGAAACTCCCAGTATGCCTTCTCCTTTGCATCCGCCTACTTCTCCGTCAAATGCTTGCGGTACTAAACTACCTTTGATTTCCACGTTCACATCGAGGGCGTCAGTTAAACGCATTTTGTTGATCAATCCCGCCGCGAACATGAATTTGGTGTTATCCACGGAAGAACAACCATGGATCATTCCGAAACCGGCAAACGGTACAGCCTCGTAAAAACGATCGGTACGGTATCCCCCAATCCAATTTGATAAGTTGAGCAATCCGTCCACGTGTACATTGAATTGTTGCCATTTTTGTTTGTAGTATCCGTTTTTAAGAGCGCCTTTAGCGTAGATGTTTCCGGCGTCAGCCGTGGCACCTCTTAACGTGAAACCGCCTGCTTGAACCCGGGCTCCGATTGTCGGTAATACCCATTTCCCAACGGATAGGTCAAAGGCCGGAGTTAAGCGTTTCCCGAAGCTGGCTTTGCTATCACATTCTCCGAAGTAGATTTGTCCCCCGAAATTGAAAGATGTAAACCAGTTATCCCAGAAACCGTTAGTGACGAAGCCACTCCAAGCTTTGCCTTTTTCAGTTTCAAGGTTGTTGCTCTCGTTTTGGGCACTAGCCAAAAGAGGCAATGCAGCGATGCATAACAAAATAAATACTCTTTTCATACAATATTAGTTAATTTGTTATAGGATAATGAACAAAATCACATCCCTTCTAATTCAAAAACGATTGTTTTTCATGGCGCAAATATACGTTATTTTCATTTATAATACATTTATATTTTATATTTTTTCGAATTGCGTCATTTTTGTGGATGTAATTGTGCTTTTTCGTTATTTGCGTAATACAAATAAAATACAATTTTATTGAAATAAATGTATATGTAGGTTGTGTCGAAATTATGACTATGTAGCAATATAATTGGTGTGTTTGTGTTTGTTTTAAATATTCATGTTGGATTGAATTGTTTTTCGGAAGCGTTAAATTTGTTGCAGAATAAAAAAGGTGAAAATATGATACTGGAAACGGAAAGATTGATTTTAAGAGAACTTGTTCAAGAAGATTTTGATGAAGTGTGTAAGTTATTACAAGATCCCGTGGTGATGTATGCTTACGAGGGGGCTTATAATGCTCAGGAGGTGCAGGAATGGTTGGACCGACAATTCCGGAGATACGCGAATGATGGTTTCGGGTTGTGGGGAGTTGTGGAGAAAGAGAGTGGGGAGTTAATAGGACAATGTGGTGTCACGTGGCAAGATTGTGACGGGAAGCGGATTCCGGAAGTCGGTTATCTGTTGAGAAAAGAGTTTTGGCATAAAGGGTATGCCACGGAAGCGGCTATTGCTTGCAAGGAGTATGCTTTTGAAAAGTTGGGTTTTGATGAAGTGTACTCGATAATACGGGATACGAATGTCGCTTCTCAAAACGTGGCATCGCGGAACGGGATGAAAAAAGTAGCGGCTTTTGTTAAACATTTTCGGGGTGTTGATATGTTGCATTTTGTTTACTGTGTGCAGAGAGGGTAAATCCTTATTACCAAAAAATGCGATTTGTCGCATTTTTTGGTAATAACTCTTCGTGATGTGGAATTTTTAGGCTAAATTTATACTGTAGTGCTGTCAAATTCCTAATACTTAATTCTAAACGTATAATAGTAAATTCAATACGGAATAATTTATTCAGTGTTTTTCTATGTTATGTCTTGATTTACGCTCCGGCATGCCGTATTTGTATGGTTGTGTTGCTAGTAAAGTTTCTTTATCAAGGTAAGGCGGAGGTCAAAATCCTTGCGTTTAGGTTCCGCGAGTTTTCTTGCAAAAAAAATTCTTTGTGTTTTTAGAAGAAAAAAATGAGGTTTCGTTTAATCCTTTTTTCGAGGGGTCGTGTATTAATAGTGTATGAAAGAGAAAAGTAATATATATCAGTATGACATTGCCGCTTTAATACTGGCGTATTTGCGGAATGAAATTGATGACGAGGGTCGGTCGAAACTCGAAGCATGGCTAGATGAGTCCGATTCCCACAAGATTCTTTTCGCCCGTGTACAAGATGAAGAGTTGCAAATTAAAGATATTCGTAAGATTGTGTCGTATGATGCGGATAAGGCGTGGACGGAAGTAACCCGGAAGGTTGCTCGTCGACACAGGAGAAAATTGGGTGCGATGTATCGTATTGCGGCTTCTGTTGTTGTGGTGTTGGGTGTTTCGCTAGCATTGTGGATGAGTCGGGATAAAAAGTCGGAGAATAAAGTTGTTGAGGTGGCAGAGGTGGTCAAGATTGTTCCCGGCCGTCCGATGGCAACGTTGACAATTGCCTCTGGCGCTGTCTATCATCTGGATTCGTTGGATAACGTGGAATTGGCTTCGGCTTTTGCCGCGAATG
This sequence comes from uncultured Butyricimonas sp., assembly GCF_959596855.1. NCBI lineage: Bacteria > Pseudomonadati > Bacteroidota > Bacteroidia > Bacteroidales > Odoribacteraceae > Butyricimonas > uncultured Butyricimonas sp. The sequence continues at coordinate 59,506 of NZ_CAUFYA010000022.1, read as the reverse complement.
ATGGTAAGGAAGTTGTTTTTACAGACCTTCAACGTCCGGATTCCTTGAAGGAGATACGATATAATAAAATAGAAATACCCAGAGGGGGAGAGTATAAAATAACATTGGGCGACGGAACGCATGTATACTTGAATGCCCAGACAGAACTCCGGTTTCCGGAAAGTTTCGCGAATAGCGATCGGCGGGAGGTATATCTTTCCGGGGAAGCTTATTTTGAAGTTGCTAAAGATGCGGCGAAGCCTTTTATCGTGCGTTGCAGAGATTATGATGTGAAAGTGTTGGGAACCTCGTTTAACGTGAATGATTACGAGGACGAGAAAGATTCCAAAACCACGTTGGCTTCCGGGAAGATAGAGATTGATATGAACGGTCGCCAGACGGTGTTGAAACCGGGGCAACAGGCTGTGATTAAAGCCGGACGAGTGGATGTGAAGGAAGTGGATGTGGAAGTGTATACCACGTGGATGAAGGAGAATTTCCGGTTCCAGAGCGAAACCATGGAAGAGATATTGAAGAAATTGGCGAGATGGTATAATATAGATGTGATTTACATGGGAGAAACAGTGAAGAATTATCATTTCACAGGGTATTTGCCTCGTTACGCTAATATCGCGGATGTACTGGAATTATTGAGTTTAACGACAAAAATTAAATTTGAATTGAAAGGAAAAACAGTGACAGTGATGGAAAAGTAGTGTAAAGAATAAAGCCGAAGCTGCAACTCCGGCCTTATAAAATGTGTACTAAAAATAAACCCAAAAGGGATTCCACAAATATACGCTATTTTCTTGAAAAAACCAAGTTTGGAGGGTCCCATGTAGTGAATAAATTTCATTACGAGAGTGTGTAGTATTTTTTAATAAACATCAGTTGCTTGAAAAGGGGCGATTCTTTCGTGTTTTGCCCCTTGTTTCAAGTAATCGGATACTAAAAATGACCTAAATAAATTATCAATGAAAAGAAAAATTAAAAACTGCGTGTTCAGTTGCGGTAAACGATCATTGGTCTGCAAGCTGATGATGGTGATGCTGCTACTCACACATTTTGCATTTTCTAGTGAAAATGCTTTTGGTCAACAGAACATTACAGTTCAGTTTGAGCAACAGTCTTTGAGTGAAGTCTTGCGTGTGTTAAAGCAAAAAACAAATTACGAGTTCTTGTACAACGACGAGGAAATCAAGGGGATTACGGGAATTACCCGTTCTTTCACGAACGCCTCCGTGCAAGAAGTTTTGACGGCTTGTCTGGCAGGCACGAAGTATAGCTTCAAGATTGTCGATAATCTGATCGTGATTACTCCGGACGACAAAAAAGATGAGATTAAAAAAGTGACAGTCAAAGGAAAGGTCGTAGATGAAAGGGGAGAAGTTCTTCCGGGTGTGACGGTTTTGTTGAAAGGTACAACTGTCGGAGTGGTGACGGATATTGACGGAAAATTTAAAATTGAATTACCCAAGCGGGATACGATGATTTTGGTTTTCACTTTCGTGGGGATGAAATCACATGAGTTGAACGTGGGTAAGGTGAAAGATTTAAGTAAGGAAATTTCTATTCGGATGGAACCAGACACGGAAAACTTGGATGAGGTGGTGGTAACAGGGTATGCGAACGTGAGAAAAGAGAGTTTTACCGGTAGTTCGGTTACCGTGAAAAGAGACCAGTTGCTGAAAGCTTCCGCGACAAATGTGATTCAGGCTTTACAATCGTTTGATCCTTCTTTTCGTATCCAGAGAAGCAATCAGTGGGGTTCTGATCCGAATATGGTTCCGGAGATTTATATCCGCGGACGTTCCGGTATTGGGGTGAAAGCATTGGAGCAGGATGCATTATCTAAATCGGCTTTGGAGAATAATCCTAATCTTCCGACTTTCATTATGGATGGTTTTGAGGTTAGTGTGCAAAAAGTATATGATTTAGATCCTAATAGAGTAGAAAGCATTACCATATTAAAGGATGCTGCCGCTACGGCTATGTATGGTTCCCGTGCGGCTAATGGTGTGATTGTTATTACAACTAGAGCTCCGAAGCCGGGTGAAGTGACGATTTCTTATAATTTGACAGGAACGGTGACAATGCCCGATTTGTCTGATTATAATTTGTCTAATGCTAGAGAAAAACTGGATATAGAAAAAAGAGCGGGTGTTTATACGACAGATTATTTTGCTACAACCTTTGATGCCCAGAGGGAATATAATAAAAGATTGACTCGAGTTGAGGAAGGGGTAAATACAGATTGGTTGTCAATCCCTTTGCGCAATGCTGTAAATCATAAGCATAGTTTGTCTGTTGAAGGTGGTAATGCGGATTTGCGTTATAATCTGGAATTAGGTTACACGGGAAATAATGGTGTTATGAAGGGATCGTATCGAGAGAATGTGGATCTCGGCTTTACTGTGGATTGGCGTTTGAGAGATAAATTGCAAGTGTTGAATAAGATCACCTACACGTATACGGATGCAACGGAATCTCCTTATGGTAGTTTTTCTGATTATGCGCATTTACTGCCGTACGATCGCCCTTATAATAAAGATGGTGTTCTAGTGGAAAAGCTGGATTTTTCAAAAGATAAAAGTGGGAGTGGGTATAATTTGAATAACCCTTTGTATGAAGCGAAATTGAATAATTATGATTTTGAAAAAACAGATGAGTTTATTGATCAATTTATGTTTCAATGGTTCTTGTCTGATTATTTCACTTTTAAAGGACAGTTGGCTGTAACAAAGTCGATAACTAATGGGGAGCGTTTTATAGACCCGAATTCATCTAACGCAACAGCTTTGAATATTAATTCAAGTAAGACGAATACATCATTATTAGGTGATCTTTACGTGAATAGGAGTGATATGACGAAGTGGGATACACAGTTCTCACTATATTTTACCAAAACATTCGGGTTGCATAATTTAAATGCTTCGACAACAATAAATGCAATGTCAACGAAATCTGAATCAACGTCTTCACATTATAGAGGGTTTCCCTCCGGAGAGTTTCATTCTCCTAATTATGCTGCTGAAATTTATCGAAAACCGACAAAGACAGAGAGTGTTCGTCGCTTGATGGGATTTTTGTTGAGTGCCAATTATACATGGAATGATATTTATTTGGCAGACTTATCTGTACGTTTTGATGGTTCGTCGGAATTTGGTTCGGATCAAAAATGGGCACCATTCTGGTCTGGAGGTGTGGGTGTAAATGTTCATAATTATGGATTTTTAAAAGATAATGCTTGGATTAATCAGCTAAAATTGCGAGTATCATATGGTCAAACAGGTAAGGTTAATTTCCCGTCTTATGCAGCCAAAACTGTTTTTCAAACTTATGATCGTTGGTATGCAACGGGATTTGGTGTGAATCTGAAGGCATTAGGAAATACAGATCTAAAATGGGAGACGACCAATAAATTGAATGTAGGTACGGATTTGCAGTTTTGGAATGAAAGAATTTCTTTGAATTTTGATTATTATTACAATAAAACAGTAGATTTGATCACGGATGTGACTTTGCCTTCTTCTTCAGGTTTTACCTCTTATAAGGATAATTTGGGAGAAACTTTGAATGAAGGATTTGATATTCAAGTACGTTTCGATGTGTATCAAACGAAGGATTGGAGTGTGTCTTTATGGGGAAATTTGAACCATAACACGAATAAAATATTGAAAGTATCCGATGCATTGCGAGCTTATAATGATCAAGTGAATGATTATTACGCGGATAGTAATAGCTCGTTGTGGGACGAAAAGTATTCTAAGCCAATTATGAAATATGAAGAAGGGGCTTCTCTGACTTCTATTTTTGCCGTTCGTTCTTTGGGTATCGATCCTGTGACTGGAAAAGAGTTGTTTCTAAATCGCAATGGTTCTATTTCCAATACATGGTCTGCTTTACAAGAGGTGCGTGTGGGAGATACCGAACCCAAAGCAAGCGGATCTTTCGGGGTAAATCTTGTGTACAAGAATTTGTCTTTATTCGCTTCGTTTAGTTATGACTGGGGTAAACAGACTTATAATGAAACTTTGGTTAATGAGGTTGAAAATGCCAATATTCAGTATAGTAATGTTGACCGTCGTGTTTTGACAGACCGTTGGCAAAATCCGGGAGATATTGCTCCTTTAAAAGATATTAAAGATTTTCGAACTGCTACGAAACCTACTTCTCGTTTTGTCCAAGATGATAATGAATTATCTTTGAGTGCTCTTACGTTAAGTTATGATTTTAACACAGAGTTTGTCAAGAAACTTTATTTACAGAGATTGCGTTTGGAACTCAGTTCTAATGATCTTTTCAGAATTTCGACAGTAAGACAGGAACGAGGTACGAGTTATCCGTTTGCACGGAGTGTGAATTTTTCGTTACGGGCAACTTTTTAAAAATTAGATGAGATGAGAAAATATAAGTTATTGTTTTTATTATTGATATCGCTAGTTACATTTTCTTGTAGCGGGTGGTTGGATGTAAAGCCGCAAGACGAAATAGACGAAAAGGATTTGTTTGCCAGTGGGGATGGATATCGTCATTTGTTGAATGGAATTTATTACGGGATGTCTGACAAGAGTTTGTATGGACAGGAATTGACTTGGGGGATTGTTGATGCATTGGCTCAATGTTATAATTTTGATGAAACCACTTCTGAAACTACGGGACAGATGGCAAAGTATGGGGCTACAGGTTACTTGTGGGATAATTATCAATTGAAGCCAGCTATCGAGAGGATGTGGGAGAACACTTATAAGATCGTTGCAAATTGTAATAACTTGATTCAGAATATCGAGAATGAAGATCCTGAAAAATTCTATTACAAGGAAGCAGAGAAACGTATGATTTGGGGAGAGGCTTTAGCCGTACGTGCCGCAATACAGTTGGATATGGTACGTCTTTTTGCAGCATCGCCTGCAATGGATGCCAAAGATAAAAATAAAGTGTACATTCCTTATGTTTCAGAATATCCGTCGTATGTTTCCAAACGTTTGACAGCGGATAGTTGTTTGAGTCACGTTATTCGAGATTTGGAAGATGCTCGAGGCTTGCTTTGGAAGGCAGATTCGGGGGTGTCTTTTAGTTCTGACTCGCGATTTGAGAAAAATGTAACAGGAGTAAAGCTTTTTTTTGAGGGGAAACGAGGTTTTCGTTTGAATTATTATGCGACTACAGCTATATTGGCAAGAGCCTGTTTATATGCACAAAAGACTGAAAAGGCGTATACTTATGCTAAAGAGATTATTGATTACCAAAATGAGACAAACGCATTTAGATACAGGAATCAAACGAGTTCCGGAGATAAAAAATTTTATTCCGATATTATTTGGGGATTAGAGTCATTGGATTTAATAGAGTATATAAATGCAATTAATCGATTGACAAATCCAGATCCATGGTATCAATATTACCTGCAAGTGTTGAATGTAAAAGAATCTTTTTTCCAAGACGATATCGTGGATAAGGAATGTAATGATCTGCGTTTCAAATATTGGATGTATGATCTAGGAGCAGGAACAAATTTTCGTTTTACGAAATATGAAAAATATGATTCGGAAGAAACAAAGGCTAAAATTAGTAATTATATGATTCCGATGGTGCGGATGAGCGAGGTGTATTATATTGCAGCAGAAGCTATTTACGAGAAAAATTTATCTGAAGCTAAAGGGTATGTTCGTAAGGTAAAATCAGGTCGCGGTTTGCAAAGTGGTGATGCTTCTATGATAAATTTAGATCGAGTAGATGAGAGCAATTTTATGGATGTTTTGATTAATGATGCCCGGAGAGAATGGTTGGGAGAGGGACAAATCTTTTTCATGTACAAGCGTTTGAATAAAACGATTCCTGCTGCAAAGTTGGGTGATTTTATTCCGGCGGATGCAGAGCATATGATTGTGCCGGTTCCTGATACTGAAACTAATTTGAATTAAAAAGCATTATGATGAAAAGAAAAGTATATGTTTTATCAATTATATTGAGTCTAGTCGCTTTTTGGGCTTGTTCTGAAAAAGATATAGAGATATTCTCGGGGGATGTGGTTTACATTTCATTCACGAAGGATGCTTCGAAGGATAGTGTAGTTTATAGTTTTCAAACTTACCCGAGTGGAGAAATTGTAGCAGAAGTTCCAGTTCGAGTGCGGGGACATTGGTTGACAGCCCCCCGGGTGTTTACGGTTTCGGCAAATCCGGACTCCACTAATTTGCCAGCAACAGCTTTCGAGTTGCCGGAAAAGTGCGAGTTTGCTCCCGGGCAGGAGTTAGATACGATAAGAATTAAATTCTTTAATAATTTTGAGGATTTGAAAAATAAGACTTATCGTTTATTTTTACAGATCAATGAGAGTGATAACGTTAAGCAAGGGGAGTATGCCTATCGGAAAGCAAAATTTTATGTTTCCGATAAATTAGAGAAACCTACGTGGTGGAGTCGTAATGACAATACAGAATCGAATCCTTACAATATTGTAGAACAGGTATATTTGGGAAAATATTCGGTAAAAAAGTATAAATTATTCTTGGACCGCTTAGCAGAGGATAACGCTTCGTTTGACGGGGAAGATATGGTGGTGATGAAAAAATATGCCCTGCGTTTGAAATATTGGTTAGAGGATTTTAATAGTAATCCGGATAATATAGCTTCGGGAGCAGCACCGATGAAAGATGAAGAGAATGATCAATTGATGCAAGTTCCTGTTGCTGGTTAATGTAAAAATAGAAATAATATGAAACGGATTTTATTTTTGATATTAGTGTTGTTTGTGGCAGGAGCTTGCCTGGATGACAAATCAAATTATGATTATAGAGATATAAATAACTATGATGATAATAAGTGGAAGATAACAGGAATAGGTGGTGAGTATAGTCTTTTTCCAGGGGAATCGATAACATTAACTCCGGTGGTACGCTTATCGATGGACACCTTGAATCCGGATGTGGAAGGACATTGGTTGTTAGATGGAATCGAGGTTGCAACAGGACCTTCTTATACTTTTGAGGCAACGGAGTATGGAGAGTATAATTTAGTTTATTTGGCAACAGATAAAAAAACTGGAGTGTCATTTCCGGCAGAAGCAGACATTCAGGTAGCTCCTCCATATAAATTCGGGTGGTTATTCCTTAGTCGTACCGCCTCGGGAAATTCTCACTTGTCGTTGTTAGCGGGAAAGAAAACGGTTCTAAATCCGGATGATTATGCTACTCGAAGAGATTCTTTAATATATGTGGATTTTTACACAAATCTAGGAGAAACATTATTGGGGACGGGACCTATCAAATTAATTGAGGAGTTCGCTTTTCCTGGAGAGAATTTAACTTTACCTTCGGAAGTTATGATTTTACAGGAAAGTGGACCTATTGAACTAGGAGGTTACGAATTGGACTTTACTGGAAGTCCTTTGAATGAATTTGTAGGAGAGAAGCCCAATTTGAAAATAAAGAATGCTGTTTTAGGATGGAGTAGCAAATGGTTACAAACTGATGACAATCAATTGTATTTTTCTGTGTCAAAAGTACTGACTGATTTGCATTCGGGGCGATATTCTGATGATCCGGCTTTTAATGGTGCAAAATATGAAACATTGGTAGAGGGACAGACTGCAGGCGACTCTTATAGTGTCTCAGATGTAATACTTGCTATAGATGAGACAAATACGATGTGGGCGCTGGTCAATGATGGATCCGAAAAATCTTATGGCGATGGACTTATGGATCCAAGGAATAAGATAGGGGCTAGAGCTCGTTTGAAAAATAATTCCTCGGGAAGTTTTGATATGACCTTGTTCAATAATTTTACAGGAAGATATGTTAAACATCTATTAGTGCATTCGAACAAGTATTTTTTATCTCTTTTAGAAAGAGATGGAAAGTATTTGTGGCATAAATATTTGATAGAAGTTGATCGTAGTTACACTGTCGGTAGCGAGATAGCGGTAACAAGTTCTAAAACAGGAGTGTTGGCAGCGGAGATGTTTACTGATTTTAAGGACGCAGCTTTTGTAAAAGGACGGAACACAGCTTATGAGGATACGGAATGGTTGTTTGTTGCTTCTGGAAATAAGTTATATGGAACGGTGATGAAATGGGATGAGGGGCTAGTAAGTAAGGACTTTTTTACTGCTCGAGAGGATATCGTTTCTATAAAGGCTCGTTATTTTTATAATAGTCTTGCTAATGATAGTTCTAATAAATATATTCATTTGGGGGTATTATTGGTAGATGGAACTTTTCTTGTGTTGGAGGTTAATTATGATGCTAATTCAGCAACGTTTACGACTAAAACAATTTTTGATAAAAATTTAAAACAATTAGATCCAAATATTGTAGAGGTTGTAGATATGATTCATAAGTATGGTGCAGGTACTAATACAGATGGATATTTGAACTAAAGTTTATTATGTTTGAAGGTTCTTGAAGGGAGTTTCGTGCTCCCTTCGATGTTAATATACGTTTATGTAAATTGTTGTTATGAAAAAAACATTCGTAATGTTATGCCTACTTATTTCTTACTTGGGAGGGGATGCCCAACAGAGAGCGAATTATAAGTTGGCAGAAAAGTTTACCCAGATGGGGTTGGCGGGGATTGCCGCTCGGAATAGTATGCGGGTAGTTCCTCGTTATATTCATAATGGGGAGAAGTTTTGGTTTGATTTTAGGACGGACGAGGGGACGATGTATTATTTGGTTGATCCGGTGAAAGCGGAAAAACGATTGCTTTTCGAGAATACGGATATAGCGCAAGGGGTGAGTAGTATTACCCGGAAGGCGTATAACGAGAAGGATCTACAACTATCAAATATAGATTTTTCAAAAGATATGTCGAAGATGACTTTTTCGTTGGGAGGGGGAGATTTCGAGTATAATATGAAGACGAAGAAGGTAAAGGAGTTGCCAAAAAAAGAGAAGAAGGAGGAGGACATGGTGATATACTCGTGGATGTCTTTTTCTCCGGACACGAATTATATAGTATACGCGAAGAATCATAACCTCTATATGAGAGGAAATAAATATAAAGGACAGGATACGACAGAGATTCAGTTGACCACGAACGGGGAACGTTATTTTTCCTATGCCCGGAATGGTCAGGATACGGTATCTGATGAAGAAGCGATGGCAGGGCGTTGGTTCCCGAAAGTGAATAAGGTTTATGTCTTGCGTCAAGATAACCGGAACTCTGACGAGATGGCGGTGATTAATGTATTGGCGAAGCCTAAACCTGTACTGGAACGCTATAAATATGATATGGCGGGAGATAAGAACTTGTCGAAGTGGGTGCTTTCGGTGATTGATGTGGACAAGCGTAAAGTGACGGATTTTAATATCGAGCGTTGGCAGGATCAGGATGCCGAGGTTCGGTACGTGACGGACAAGGGAGATAAGATTTTCTTTGAACGCTATAACCGGGTACGGGATGAGGTGGAGTTGTGCGTGGGGAACACGGAAACGGGAGAGGTGAAGGTGTTGATACATGAGGTGGATAAACCTTATATTGATTATCATATGCGTAATATCGTTTTTTTGAACGAGGGGAATGATATTCTTTATCGTTCAGAACGTTCCGGATGGGCGCATTATTACCATTATGATGGTAACGGGGTTTTGAAAAACACGATTACTTCAGGCGATTGGGTGGCAGGGCAGATTGCTGCTATCGATACGGTGGGCAGAACGATCTATTTGTACGCGCACGGGTATGACAAAAAGATGAATCCTTATTATTACCAAGTGGTGAAGGCTCATCTTGATCGTGAAGGAGTGAAGTTGTTGAGCCCGGAAGACGGACAACACAAGGCGGAGTTTTCTAAATCCCGGAAGTATTTCGTGGATAGTTATTCGCGGGTGGATATGGAGCCGAGGTTCACGTTGAAGGATAATAACGGGCGGGTGATTATTAAAGATTTGGCAAAAGTGGATGTGCGGAGGGCTTACGAGATGGGATGGCGTGCGCCGGAACGTTTCGTGGTGAAGGCTGCCGACGGGTTGACTGACCTGCATGGTATCATGTGGAAGCCGGCAGATTTTGACCCGAACAAGAAATACCCGATTATTTCGTCCGTTTACCCGGGACCTTTCTTTGAATACGTGAGTACGTCGTTTACTTTGGATGATAGTTATAATATGAAGCTGGCTCAGCTCGGGTTTATCGTGGTTTCCATGGGACACCGGGGAGGAAGCCCTATGCGGGGCAAGTTCTACCATCGTTACGGGTATGGAAATTTGAGGGATTATCCTTTGGCCGATGATAAATACGCTATCGAGCAGTTGGCGGATCGTTATTCTTATATCGATATCACGAAAGTTGGTATTTTCGGTCATTCCGGGGGTGGTTTCATGTCGACGGCGGCTTTGTGTACTTATCCTGATTTTTACACTGCTGCGGTGTCTTCTTCCGGTAATCATGATAATAATATTTATAATAATGGTTGGGTGGAGATTCATCATGGAGTGAGAGAAGCCAAGGAAACGGTAAAAGATAGTGTGAACGGGGATCGTGAAGTGTCAAAGTTCAGTGTGAAGGTGCCCACGAACATGGAGTTGGCTAAAAACTTGAAAGGGCATCTTTTGCTCGTGACGGGGGATATGGACAAGAACGTGCATCCCGCTCATACTTTGCGGATGGTGGATGCCTTGATTGAAGCCGGGAAGAATTTTGATATGCTGGTATTACCCGGTAAGACTCATGGTTACGGGAGTGCGGATAGATTTTTTGAACGGAAGTTGTGGTATCATTTCGCGAAATACTTGTTAGGGGATACCACTGCCGATCATTACGGTAATATAGAGGAATACAAGGGAATCGAAAATTGAAAATGGAGAATTGAAAATGAGAACAAAATATATCATAATGCTTTTGTTGTTGGTGGCAGGAAGTTCTGTATGCGCGCAACAAAAGGCGAATTTCAGACTTGCCGATCGTTTCACGAGTCGGAATTTCCGATCGGCAGATAGAAACAGCATGAGTATATATCCCATGTATATTAATGACGGAGAGTGTTTTTGGTACTCGTTCACGACGGAAGAAGGAAAGCGTTATTATTACGTGAATCCGGAGAAGAGAGAGAAGCGCTTGCTGTTCAACTCGGAAAAACTGTTCGGGTTCTTGAATCAGGAAACGCACGAGGTGTGTGACGCGAAGGATTTCACGTTCCAAGGATTGGAGTTTGATAAAAAAGGGACTTCTTTCACTTTTGATTTCGAGAAACACAAATACCGTTATGATATGAAGACGGAGGAGGTGACGAAGTTGGATACCGTGATTAATAAAGGTTTCGGGGATTCTTGGAAAAAGTATTCTCCGGATAGTACCTATATCATGTTTGCTCAACGTCATAATCTTTATATCATGGGGAATAAGGATAAAGGGAAAGACACGACTGTCATACAATTGACGACGGATGGCGAGAGATATTTCTCTTATTTCAAGGAAGAAGAAGAGGTTGGTACGGATACATTTCCAGCAACTCCGGTTGCCGTGTGGATGAAAGATTCTAAAAAGGTGTATGCCGTGCGGGAAGATACCCGCCACGTGGATGAATTGTTTCTGGTGGACGTGATGGCAACTCCCCGTCCCAAGGTGAAAACGTACAAGTATTCGATGGCAGGCGACCAGAAATTGGAGAAAACCGTATTGACGGTTATCGATGTGGAAACGAAGGAGATGAAAACGATAGATGTCGATCGCTGGCAAGACCAGTACGTGGATGTACTTTATACCTCGAAGGATGGTAATAAGATCTATTTTGAACGGAAAACCCGGGCTTTTGACGAACAGGAGGTTTGTGTTGCCGATCTCACGACGGGAGAGGTGAAAGTGTTGATTCACGAGATTGACAAACCTTTTATGGATTATAAAATGGCGAATATTATGTTCCTGAATGACGGGAAGGATATTATTTATCGTTCCGAGCGCACGGGATGGGGGCATTATTATCTTTACGATAACGAGGGAAACTTTAAGCATGCCATTACTTCCGGGGAATGGGTGGCAGGGCCTTGCTCGGATATTGATACCGTGGGACGTACGCTTTATTTCTATGCTTTAGGGAAGGATGAAAATATAGACCCGTATTATTATATCCCGTGCAAGGTGAATATTGATAAACCGGAGAGTTTGACACAATTGACTTTTGATAACACGAATCATCAGGTACATTTCTCGAAGTCATTCAAGTATTTCGTGGATATTCACGAGCGGGTGGATATGGTTCCCCGTATCGTGTTGAAAAACCGGAAAGGGAAAGAGATTATGGAATTGGAAAAGCCTGATATTCGCCGGGCTTTGGAGATAGGGTGGAAGGCTCCGGAGCGTTTTAAGGTGAAGGCTGCCGATGGAGTGACCGACCTCTACGGGGTGATGTGGAAACCGTTTGATTTCGATTCGACGAAAGTCTACCCGATTATTTCTTCCGTGTATCCCGGTCCTTTCTACGAGTACGTGCCGACGCAATTCCGGTTGATTCATGACGACAATACCCGTTTGGCTCAATTGGGTTTTATCGTGATTGCCGTGGGACACCGGGGTGGAACGCCTATGCGGGGTAAATTTTATCACACTTACAGTCATGGAAGGTTGCGGGATTACCCGTTAGCGGATGATAAATACGCGATAGAGCAACTGGCTGACCGTTATCCTTTTATCGACGCGACAAAAGTGGGTATCTACGGTCATTCCGGGGGTGGATTTATGTCTACTGCGGCCATCTGTACTTACCCGGATTTCTACAAGGCGGCTGTATCTTCTGCGGGAAATCATGATAATACAATTTATAATCATTGGTGGGGCGAAACTCACAACGGTGTGAAAAAAGAAAAGAAAGTGATCAAGGATAGCGTGAACGGTGACCGGACGGAATCGACTTTTAAATTTAAGGTGGGTACGAATATGGAGCTGGCAAAGCGATATAAAGGCGGTCTGTTGTTGATTCACGGCTGGATGGATGATAACGTGCATCCGGCTCACACGTTGCGGATGGTCGATGCGTTGATTAAAGCGGACAAGAATTTTGATATGATCATTTTACCGAGGTCGAACCACGGTTTCGGGGGAGCCGAGAATACATTTTACGAGCGTAAGATGTGGTTCCACTTTGCCCGTATTCTGTTAGGAGATGATACCGGGGATTACTATTATGAAGTTGAACAATACAAGAATGGGGATAGATAGGATGATAAAGAAATTTATTATTGGTCTGTTTTTACTTGTTTCGGTCGGGGCGGTCGGGCAGCAAAAAGCGAATTACGAGCTTGCCGAGCGCTTCCGGCGCATAACACAAGTGCCGTTGACAAAGAATAGCTTGGAAGTACATCCTCGTTATGTAAATAATACCGATCGTTTCTGGTATTCTTTCCGTACGAGCGAGGGAAAAAACTATTATTTGGTTGATCCGGCTAAAAGACAAAAACGCTTGATTTTCGATAACGCGGAGTTATTGATGAAAATCAGTGAGATTACTAGGAAGGGATATAACCACAAGGATTTGGAATTGGATTTCACTTTTGACGAGGACGGGGAAACAATCCGTTTCTGGTTTGACCGGAATGATTTCACGTACAATATTAACACGAAAGAACTGAAATTAGCCGAAAAACAGAAAGGGCAGATGAATTATGATCCTTATTGGAAATACTATTCACGGGACAGTTCCTATATGTTGTTTGCCAAGCGGCATAATCTCTATATCGTGGGAAATGCGGCTAAGGGCAAGGACACGACAGAAGTACAATTGACAAGCGACGGGGAACGTTATTATACCTTTAACCGGGAAGATGAAGGCGAGTTGGACGAACGCATGGGATGCTCCGCGAAATGGTTCCCAACCGGACACAAGTTTTATGCTATTCGGGACGATTCCCGTCAAGTCGAAGATTTGTGGTTGATTGATGCTTTGGCAAATCCCCGTCCCCGTCTGAAAACTTACAAGGCAGAATTGGCGGGTGATGAACATGTGATTCAGTTCGAGTTGTTGATCGGGGATGCGAATACCCGGGAGGTGAAAAAGGTTAATATCGATCGTTGGAAAGATCAATATATCGATATCCTGTATGCTAGTAAGGATGCAAAACGTCTTTATTTTCAACGTTATAAAAGAACTTGGGACGAGTGTGAGATTTGTGTCGTCGACACGGAAACGGGAGAGGTAAAAGTGTTGATACACGAGGTAGACAAACCTTATCTGGATTACCAGATGCGAGCCGTTCATTTCTTGAACGATGGGAACGAGATCCTTTTCCGCTCCGAGCGTAGCGGGTGGGGACACTATTATTTGTATGATAAGGATGGTAACTTGAAGAATCAAGTTACTTCCGGGGCATGGGTTGCCGGACCGATCATGAAGATTGACACGGCGAGCCGACAGATTTATTTTATAGGTTTAGGCAAGGAGAAAGAGATTGACCCTTACTATTATGTTCTTTATCGAGCCGATTTGGATAAGACCGATGCGATAACATTATTAACCCCGGAAAATGCCTCGCATAACGTGGATATCTCTCCGTCGAGCAAGTATTTCGTGGATAGCTATTCTCGGGTGGATATGGAACCTGTCAACGTGGTACGCGACCGGAAAGGCAAAGTGATTTTGGAGTTGGAGAAGCCGGACTTGGAGAACCTTTATGCATTCGGTTGGAAGAAACCCGAACGGTTCAAGGTGAAGGCGGCAGACGGGGTGACGGATATTTATGGCGTGATGTGGAAACCGGCGGATTTCGATTCCACGAAAACCTATCCGATTATTTCGTCGGTTTACCCGGGACCTTTCTTCGAGTACGTGCAAACCCGTTTCACTGTAAACGATGACATGAATACCCGTTTGGCTCAAGTGGGCTTTATCGTGGTATCCATGGGACACCGGGGTGGAACGCCTATGCGGGGGAAATATTACCATACTTACGGGTACGGCAACCAGCGGGATTATCCTTTGGCTGACGATAAATATGCGATCGAGCAATTGGCACAACGTTACCCCTTTATTAACGTGAAAAAGGTGGGTATATTCGGTCACTCCGGTGGCGGGTTTATGTCCACGGCGGCACTGTTGACCTATCCGGATTTTTACAGTGCGGCGGTATCTTCGGCAGGGAATCACGATAATAATATTTATAATAAAGGCTTTGTCGAAATCCATTACGGTGTGAAGGAGAAAAAGCAGGTAGTAAAAGATAGTGCCGGAAACGAGCGAGAAGAAATCTCCTTTGAAACCCGAAGTAAGACGAATCAGGAATTGGCGAAGAATTACAAGGGTGGCTTGTTGATCGTGACCGGGGATATGGATCGTACGGTGCACCCGTCACATACCCTGCGAGTGGTCGATGCTTTGATTAAAGAGGGGAAGAACTTCGATATGCTCGTGTTGCCCGGTAATTCTCACGGGTTCTCCGGGGCTGCCGATGAGTTTTTTGAACGCAAGTTATGGTTCCATTTCGCTAAATATCTGTTAGGGGATGCCTCAGCGGATTATCAAGGGGATTTGGATTACTTTTTGGAAAGATAAAAAGATATAGGTATGAAAAGACGATATATTTTGCTGTGTTGTTTGTTATTCGCTTGGTTGACGGATGGTATGGCACAGAAAAAGCCCCTCGATATGGAGGCTTATAAATTATGGCGAAGGGTAGAGGGGCAGCATATGTCGGATGACGGGAAATGGATTACCTACCGTTTCGTGTATATTGACGGTGAAGGGCACGAGAAAGATTCCCCCGTCACTTATTTGCACCATAACGAGTCGGGTAAGACTTACGAACTGGAAAATGTGCGGCAAGCTCATTTCTTCAATAACGGGAAATGCTTGAAATACGTGGTTTCCCCTTCTCCGCGGGATACTTCGGGGCTGGTAAAGGATTCCGTTTTCCTGTTGACTCTGAGGAACATGAAAAAGCAGTTATGGGACAGACCGTATGACTGTAACGAATCATCCGATTCTCCGGTTATGACTTATTCCTATCCTATCGGGAAAAACGAGAAAGACAAAGATATCAAACGATTGGTAATTTGGAACTATGAAACGGGAGATTCGACTGTCATGGATAGTTTGGATTACCATATATTGCTCGATAATAACAAGACGATCATCTACACGAAAGAGCGTGATGGTTACAAATCTCTTTATGCCGGTCCGGTGAAGGGGAAGCAGAAGTTGATTTATGGTAATCCGGATGCCCGGTTGACAAATTTCACGTTGGATAGAGAGAATATGAAGGGGGTATTCACGGTAGCGTCGGACACTTCTTTCTTGAAAGATCCCGACTTGTTGTATGCTTTTAACATGAAAGACGGTACTTACAAGTTGATCATGGACACGAAAGAGGTGGTGCTTCCCGATACCGCGTATAAAGTTCGTGGCGGGTTGAATATGCCGTTTAATAACGGTCGGTATATTTTTGTCGACGGTGTGCCTAAGGTGGCAACGCCTCGTCGCCCGAAAGTGGAACCGGACAAGAGTTTCGAACTTGAATTGTGGAAATGGGATGATGAACTTTCTCAAAGTCGCCAAAGGAACGGGAGAGGTTATCGGCGCAACACCCCGAAGTACGTCTATCATGTAGACACGAAGGAATGTGTACTTGTTTCGCCGGCGGAGTTTGATCAAGTGTTTCATCCTACCTGTGACGAATATAATTACGTGATTATTTCGAATGAGGCGCCTTACCGCGGACTGACGGACTGGAGGGATGGTGAGTCATCAGATTTATACTTGGTGAATTTAGAAACGGGAGAGCGGAAATTGATATTCTCGGATTTTCGTCAACGTCCGGTATGGAGTCCGAACGGGAAATATGCTTTATTTTATCACGGGGAAAAGAAAACATGGTATAAATTGGAACCAACCACGGGAGAATTGACGGATATATCTTCTGCGATTGGTTATCCCGTGTACGACGAAGAGCACGATAAGCCGAAACCTGCCGATTCATACGGCATCGCCGGATGGCTTGACGGGGGAAATAAAGTGGTTTTGTATGACAGGTATGATATGTGGGTGATAGATCTGACGGGTAAAAATGCAGTGTATTCCCTCACGAATGGCTGGGGACGGAAAAATAATACCTCTTTGCGTTTATTGAAAGCGAATTACGATTCCAAGTGGATTGACACGAAACAGAATGTTTTGTTGAAAACATGGAATACTGAAACTCTCGACCAAGGGGTTTACGTGCTGACTCCCGCCCGCAAAATCCGTAAATTGATGGAAGGGCCTTATGCCTTGAATTTTAATCAAGTGACCAATGACGGGAAATATTGCATGTACATTCGTCAGAATTACCATGAATTCCGTGATATCTGGTGGAGTAAAACCGATTTCGTCCGTCCCGTGAAGATAACGGACACGAACCCGCAGCAGAAGGATTACCGCTGGGGTTCGGTGAAACTGGTCGAGTGGACGAATTTCGAGGGAAAACGCAACCGGGGATTGTTGTACCTGCCGGATGATTACGACCCGTCGAAACGTTACCCCGTTATCGTGAATTTCTATGAAACCCATACCGGGGATATACACGTGAATCCCGTGCCGGCTTTGAGTAGTGCCATGATTAACGTGGTAACGTACGTGAGCAACGGTTACGTGGTTTTCATGCCGGATGTGCATTTCACGATAGGTGCCCCGGGTGAGAGTAGTTACAATGCCGTGGTGAGCGGAACCCGGATGTTGATTGACCGGGGCATTGCCGACAAAGACCGTATCGGTATACAGGGGCATAGTTGGTCCGGGTATCAGGTGGCTTATCTGGTGACTCGCACGAATATGTTCCGGTGTGCCAGTCCCGGTGCGGCTGTTTCAAGCATGGTTTCCGCCTATACCGGAATCCGGGAGGGAAGCGGCATGCCCCGTATGTTCATGTACGAGGAAACTCAAAGCCGCATGGGAAAAACACTTTGGGACGACCCCGAAATGTATATTAAAAATTCCCCGATATTCTATGCCGATAAGATACAGACGCCTCTATTAATATTCCATTGTGATAAAGATGAGGCGGTACCTTATTCGGAGGGTTTGAATTTATTTCTTGCCATGCGGCGTTTGCAGAAACCGGCTTGGTTACTGAATTACAAGGGGGATAAACATTTCTTGTATAACAAGGCGGCAGAAATGGATTGGACGATTCGTTTACAACAATTTTTTGACCATTACTTGAAAGACGCACCTATGCCCCGGTGGATGAAAGAGGGGATAAATATAGACGAGAGGGGGATAGACCAGAAGTATGATTGAGTGAGATAATTTAACGTGAAGAACTCGTTTTACATCTGTAAAACGAGTTTTTTATTGCAAAATAATTTGTGTTGCGAATGAGTAGTAATTATTCGTGAAATTGTTATTTTCATTTTTTTCTCTACTTTTGTGACCGGAAGAGTTTTTTCTGGTGTAACTCATAGAATTATGTCTGAAAGTGATCAAAATAGCGAAGATTTTTTATTTGACTCCATTCGTGCGGGTAATATTGCGGCTTATGAAGTCTTGTTTAAAAAATATTTTCTATCTATGTGTATGGTCGCTTGCCGTCTTGTCGGGGATGAGGATATTGCAAAAGATATCGTTCAGGAGGTGTTTATGCGTTTGTGGGAAAAAAGGGAATTTTATGATTTTGAAACAACGCCGGATATATTTTTATATGTAACCGTCAAGAATAAATGTTTCGATTATTTGAGGAAGCAAAAGAAAATGCCTGTTCAAGATAATCTAGGAGCTGCTGACAATGAATATTTTTTTCGAGACGTATTGATAGAGGAGGAAACATACCGGATTGTTAACGAGGCAATTGATGCACTACCGACTCAAAGTCGTCGAATTATAAAATTGAGTTTGGAAGGTAAACAGAATAAAGAAATTTCAGAGGAATTGGGGATTACCGTGAATACTGTTAAGTCGCTTAAATATAAAGCGATGGATGTGTTGCGTGTGGCGTTGAAGGATTATTATTATGTATTTCTGATTCTGCTGTTAAAAATATAATTGAAAAAAAACGAAAAGTTCACTCATCCCTTTTTGAAATTTTGACGTTCTGTAGATAGAAATATAAATTAGAATTAGGACGTTTTATGATGGAATATCCGAAGGATTATAAAATATCTCGTTTGATCGCCAAAAAAATGGTCGGTACAATTCTTCCCGCTGAAGAAGAAAAATTGGAGGCGTGGTTGAAAGAGGATGTTCGGAACGGGGAATTGTTTCAATGTATCCTTGAAGGGAAAAATGTTCCCGACCGGGATTTATATGCTGGGCGTTTTGAAGTGAATGAGTCATGGGAGTTGCTCAAGAAGCAGTTGGTAGAACAGGATAAACGCCGGAGTATATTTCCCTGGTGGATGGGGATAGCGGCTTCTATGATTTTACTTGTCGGGGTAGGGTTGTATTGGGGACTTTTTAGAAAGCCGATGGAACGAGAGATTGCGCAACCGATAGCTCATATCGAAACGGGTGGTTCCAAGGCTGTTCTGATTACTTCTTCCGGTGACGAAATTGTATTGCAGGATAGTACGAAACAATTAATCGCTTTGGGAAGCGGCATGATAGCCAAAAATGATGGTCGTCAAGTTTCTTATGAAGAGATTGCGGGAGAAAGTGGAAGAGATGTTCTAGTGTATAATACCATTCGGGTGCCTCGCGGCGGAGAGTACAAGTTGTTTTTGTCCGATAGTACGGAGGTATTTTTGAATTCGGATTCAGAGATTCGATTTCCCGTAAAATTCGGGAAGAACGAACGGGATGTTTTTTTGCGGGGTGAGGCTTTCTTTATTGTTAGAAAAGATGCAGCACGTCCGTTTGTCGTGAATGCGGATGACAAGATTGCGGTCGAGGTCTTGGGAACTCAGTTCAATTTGCAGGCTTATCCGGATAAGAAAATTGTGGAAACCACGTTGAACGAAGGATTGGTTCGGGTGTATGACGAAAAGCAGAGTGTGAAGATTCAACCCAATCAACAGGTCGTGTATAATGGAGAGGGCGGGCAACTTGTTGTCCGGCAGGTAGACGCTAGTCTTTATTCTGCGTGGAAAGACGGACGTTTTGTGTTGTTGAACAACACGCTGGAGGATATCATGAATCGTTTGGGACGCTGGTATAATATCGATATATTTTGGGTGAATCCGGAGCTGAAAGAGTATCATTTTTCCGGGGAGTTAACCCGGTACGAGGATTTCACGGAGATATTGGATATGCTGGAGAAGGCTACGCGGGTGCATTTCGAGGTGAAAGGGAGAACAGTGTTCGTGAATAAAATATTCAAATAGATGTTGTTATATATAAAGAGCAGAAAATAGTACCAATATTTTCTGCTCCTAGGTGAGTTTAATAACGATTAAAAAGTCAATTATTAATTATTAAGCATGTAAATGTATGAAAAAAAACGGAAACGGAGTCTTTAGCGGAATGCAAAGATTTGAAAAGATGCGATTTATTTTTAAACGCAGCCTTCTTCTTCTGTTTATCTCTCTCTTCTTCCTGCAGGTAGAGGCAAAGTCGCAGGTCGTAAGATTGACGATAAATCTGGTAAATGTTACGATTGATCAAGCTATCATGGACGTGAGTCAAAAAACAGGTTATCGTTTTTTGTACCAGATAGAAGAGGTAGCGAAGTATGGAAAACGAGATCTGAAGGTGACGGATGCAACGTTGGACGAAACGTTGAAGTTGTTGTTGAAAGACACGCCTTTGTCTTATGTTATTCAAAACGATGTTGTCATTATTACCCCGGCAAAAGATGAGAAGGTGGAGAAAAAATCTCGCTTGATAAACGGTAAAGTGATCGATGGAAAAGGCGAGCCGCTGCCCGGGGTTACAATTCTTATAAAAGGAACGAAACTGGGGATGGTGACAGATATCGATGGTAAGTTTAAAGTCGAGATACCGCAGATGGATAGCACAATCCTGGTATTCTCGTTTATTGGAATGGAAACCATTCATTATCGATTGAGCAACGACCGGAAGAACGATGGAAAAGAATTGGTTATCACGATGAAGGAAGACGTGGAGGAGATGGACGAGGTGGTCGTGACGGGATATGGTAATATCAGGAAAGAGAGTTTCACGGGTAGTTCGGTTTCCGTGAAGCGTGAGGATTTGTTAAAAGCCTCTTCCACGAATGTTATTCAAGCGTTGTCTTCATTTGATCCCTCGTTTCGTATCCAGCAAAGTAATAAATGGGGATCAGACCCGAATGCTATACCGGAGATTTACATCCGCGGGCGTTCCGGTATTGGGGTGAAAGAATTGGATAAAGATGCCTTATCCAAATCTTCGTTGAAAAATAACCCGAACCTTCCGGTTTTTATCATGGACGGCTTCGAGGTCAGCGTGCAGAAGGTGTACGATATGGACCCGATGCGGGTGGAGAATATTCAGATATTGAAAGATGCGGCTGCCACTGCTATGTATGGTTCCCGTGCGGCGAATGGTGTTGTCGTGATCACGACTGTTGCTCCCAAGCCGGGGGAGGTGACTATTTCTTATAGTTTGACTGGAACCGTTTCCATGCCTGATCTTTCGGATTATAATTTGGCTTCGGCTAGAGAAAAATTGGAGATTGAAACGAAAGCAGGGATTTACACGACTAAATATTATATGACTTGGCGTCAGGCGTTAAATGCATATAATGAACGTTTGTTGCGAGTGCAGGAAGGTGTAAACACGGATTGGCTGTCGCTGCCTTTGCGAAATGCCCTAAATCATAAGCATAGCTTGTCGATTGAAGGGGGAAATGCCGATTTACGTTACGGGCTTGATCTTGCTTACAATAACAATAATGGTGTTATGAAAGATTCTTACCGGAATACAGTCAATTTGGGATTTCACGTGGATTATCGACTTAAGAATTTGCAGGTTGTGAATTATATAGAGTACAATTACATGAAAGCAAATGAATCTCCTTACGGTGATTTCTCCGATTATGCTCATTTACAGCCTTATGATCGTCCTTATGACAAAAATGGAGATATAATTAAAGGTAAATTGGATTTTTCTAAACGCACTCATAGTGAGACACAATTGAATAATCCTTTGTATGAGGCTCTTTTGGCGAATTTTGATATTGAAAAGGGGGATGTTTTTATCGAGCGTTTGATGGCACAGTGGTATTTGACTGATTATTTCTATTTGAAAGGTCAGTTTGCTATAACCAAAGAGTTGAATAAGAGGGAACGTTTCATAGATCCTCTTTCTTCTAATGTGTCGGCTACTGGAGAAGATAGTGCATTGGCGGGTGATCTTTATTTGACGAAAGGAGAATCTACCAATTGGGATATGCAGGTTGGGGCGTATTTCTCGAAAGTGTTCGGAGGACATGCCGTGAATGCTTCTGCTGTGATGAATGCTACTTCTCGTTTCTCGGAAACTACTTCCAGTCATTATCGCGGATTCCCTTCGGGGGAGTATCATTCGCCTAATTATGCAGCAGAGATTTATGTGAAACCGAATAAAAATCAGGGAGAAAGTCGTTTGGCGGGTTTTTTGTTGATGGCAAATTACACGTGGAATGATATTTATTTGGCAGATGTTTCTGCTCGTTTTGATGGGTCGTCAGAATTTGGTTCCGATCAGAAATGGGCTCCATTCTGGTCTTTCGGGGCGGGTGTTAACGTGCATAATTATAGCTTTTGGAGAAGTAGTAAAATTATTAATCGTTTGAAACTTCGAGCTTCCTATGGGCAGACTGGTAAGGTGAATTTCCCGTCGTATAGTGCGAAAACAGTTTATAAGACTTTTGATCGTTGGTATATAGGTGGCTTCGGTGTGGCACTGAGGGCTTTGGGAAACCGGGACTTGAAGTGGGAGACAACGAATAAGCTGAATGTTGGTGCGGATATGGAATTTTGGAATAGTCGAATTTCGTTGGTATTTGATTATTATCACAATAAAACCGTGGATTTGATTACGGACGTAACCTTGCCGGGGTCTGCGGGTTTCTCTTCTTACAAGAGTAATTTAGGAGAAACATTGAATGAGGGAATAGATATTCAGTTCCGTTTTAATATCGTGCAGAACAAAGATTGGCAAGTGGCATTATGGGGAAATTTGAACCATAACACGAATAAGATATTGAAAGTGTCGGATGCTTTGAAAGCATATAATTCTCAAGTAAATGAATATTATCAAGCCGCAGAAGAAGATCAGACCTCTTCTGCTGACTGGATAGCTGAAGGGAAGACATATAAGGATTTTATTAAACCGGTCATGAAATATGAAGAGGGGTCTTCTTTGACTGCGATTTATGGTGTACGTTCATTGGGTATCGATCCGACGAATGGTAAGGAGTTGTATCAATATCGTAACGGTAAAGTCAGTAACGTGTGGAAAGCGACTGAAGAGGTTGTACTTGGTGATACAGAGCCTAAGGCTAGCGGTTCATTTGGTATAAATGCCACGTATAAGAATTTTTCATTGTTTGCCTCGTTTGCTTATGAGTGGGGTAAACAGACGTACAATGAAACGTTGGTGATGAACGTGGAGAATGCCGATATTCAGGGGAGTAACGTGGATAAACGAGTGTTGACTCAGCGTTGGGAAAAGCCGGGAGATATTACTCCGCTGAAAGATATACAAGATATGGATCATGTAACGTTACCGACCTCCCGCTTTGTACAGGATGAGAATGTCTTGTCGTTGAGTGCATTGACGGTGAGTTATGATTTTAATTCGGCTTGGCTTCGCAAGATTTATTTGAAGACATTGCGTTTGGAAGCGAGTACGAACGAGTTGTTCCGTTTGTCGACGGTAAAACAAGAAAGGGGAACTAGTTATCCTTTTGCCCGTTCTGTGAATTTTTCTTTACGTGCAACTTTTTAGTTAGTTAAGATATGAGAAATAAGTTATTATATTTGATTTTAGGTTTGTCATTCTTCATGTTTTCCTGCAATGAGTGGTTGAACGTGGAGCCGGAGGATGAGATTTCTGAGGAGAAATTGTTCAGCACGGGAAATGGTTTTCGCCACGCTTTGAATGGCATCTATTATAGTATGGAATCAATAAATTTGTATGGAAAGAACTTGACATGGGGGGATGTTGATGCGTTGGGACAAGTGTATGATTATAGTAAATCTGGTCGTGTGGGGGACATGCAATATGGGGCAGATAATTATGATTGGGAATATTATGATTTCAAGCCGATCATCACTTCGATTTGGAAAGAGGCATATAATATTGTGGCTAATTGTAATAATTTGGTACAGCAGATAGAACATGCGGAACCGGAGAAATTTGAAAAGGGATGGTGGGAAAGAAATATGATTTTGGGAGAAGCCTTGGTGTTGCGAGCCTTTATACAGTTTGATATGTTGCGTTTGTTTGCGCCATCCCCGGCTGCTAATCCTGGGGAACGTAAGTTTATCCCTTATGTGGACATTTATCCTTCTTACGTTTCAAATCCTAAAACAGTCGACGAATGCTTGGATTTGATTGCCAGAGATTTGAGAGATGCAAAGCAATTGTTGTGGAAGTTCGATTCGGCTCGGACGTTCAGTGTAAATGATAATTTTAAAACAGATGCGGGATTTCTTGTTAATAGAGGTTTTCACATGAATTATTGGGCGGCAACGGCGTTATTAGCACGGGTATATTTGTATGCGCAGAAAGAGGATGAGGCTTTAGAGCAAGCTAATGAAGTGATTCGTTTTGCTTCACAGACAAGAGCTTTTGGTATGGCAAATAACTATAGTCGGGGGGATCGAAAATGTTATGCTGATGTTATATTCGGATTGCATGTGATTGATTTGTTAAAGTATAATTCAGCAGTAAATGAGATGGAAAATGAAAATAGGGCGCGTTATTTATGTGTTTCTGAGCTCGAAAGAAATTATTTTGGCGAAGACTTGGAAAAAGAGGATATTGCGGGCGAAGAGATTATGAAGAGTAACGATTATCGTTTTACATATTGGGTTGAAGATATAAAAAACCAACACAATTATTTTCGATTTAGGAAATATGATGCGATGACTTCTGGTTCCACGAAAAGTGTAATAGAGATTTCTGATCATCTTGTGCCACTGCTCAGAATGAGTGAGATGTATTACATTGCTTCAGAGATTTTGTGTAAGAGAGGGGCGGAAGGATTGAGTAAGGCGAAGACTTATTTGACATACGTGAAAAAATGTCGCGGATTGAAGGATCGCGATGCTTCAATGATAAATATTGCTCGTGCCGATGCGAACGAATTTATGGATATTTTGATTAATGATATGCGTCGCGAGTGGTTGGGAGAAGGACAGATTTATTTTATTTACAAGCGTTTAAATAAAGACATTCCAGAGGCACAAGGTCGTTTTGTGAAGGCTTCGGAAAGTGTGTTTGTAGTTCCTCTTCCTGATATTGAAACCAATATAAATTAATAGATTATGAGAAGATATATATTATTGTTATTCGCGTGGATGGGTGTTATTTCAGCTTGTAGTGAAAAGGATATCATGGAATATAACGATAATACGCTTTACGTGTATTTCGTGGCTGATGCTACTGTCGATAGTGTTACTTATTCATTTAAAGCTTACCCAAGTGGCGAGATTCGTGTACGAATTCCAATGAAATCCAATGGGGTTTGGTTGACAGAAGAGCGGGAGTACACGGTGTCGGCAGACGAGAAATACACCACATTACCTTCCGACTTGTACGTGTTACCCGAGAAATGTGTATTCCCGGCAGGGGCATCACAAGATACGATAGAAATCACGTTATTGAACGGGGAGTTGTTGAAAGAAAAAGCTTGTCGTTTAATGTTGAAAGTTGATGAAACGGAATGGGTTAAAGAGGGTGATGATAAGTATACCCGATCAATTATTTGGGTATCGGATAAAATTGAACGTCCTCAGTGGTGGACTGAGTGGGACGGTGGTTATGGAGGTAAGCCCCAGTATAATATTGCAGAATATCTTTATTTAGGGGATTATTCTGAAACTAAATACACGATGTTTTTGGAAGAATTGGCGAAAGATGGGGTGGAATTTGACGGACAAGACAAGATGATTTTGAAGAAGTATTCTTTACGCTTGAAGTATCGGATTGAAGCATTCAATAGCGATCCGGAAAATATAGCATCGGGTAAGGCTCCATTAAAAGATGAATTTGGTAATGAAATAATTATTCCTGCTGTAGGATAAAAAATGAGTTATTATGAAAAAAAAATTAATATATATATTCATTCTATTGTTTACCGTGGGGTGCTTGGATGATAAAAGTAACTACGATTATAAGGATTTGAATGATTTTACGAATTGGAGTGTTGATGGTGTGCGATATAGCTACACGTTGTATCCGGGGGAGGAAATTAAATTTGAACCGGAGGTGCATTTCTCGATCGATACCTTAAGTCCTGATGCTTCTTATGCGTGGTATTCGGGAGAAGAAGAGGAAATGATTTTGTTGAGCGATAAATTGAATTACACGTACGTGGCAGAAGAGTTGGGTGATTTTACATTGTTGTTTTGTTCTACGGATAATAAAACTGGTGTTACGTTTACTATGGAAATATCTGTATATGTGGTGGCTCCGAAGAAAAACGGCTGGTTGATCTTGTCTAGAGGTGCTGGTAATGAGTCGCAATTGTCGATGATATTGAGTAAAAAACAGTCCAAAGTAGTGTATGTTGATGGTGAGGAAAAACCTAGAGATACTATCGTATATGTAGGAGAACTCATGAATGTTACGCCCGGTTTGGGGCAGGGACCTCGTAAATTGGTCGAGAATTTTATTTATCCCTCTGCAGCGGGATTTCTTGTGGAAGATGAGGTGATGGTATTGCAGGAAAGTGGAGTTGTAGAATTGGATGGTATTGAATTGGCTCCGGTTGGCTCTGCGAAAAATGAGTTTTTTGATGGAGTTCCGGACAATTTTGATCCGGTAGATGCGGTGTTATGTTATGATGGGAAATGGTTGTTAAATGCAGATAATTATATTTATATGACCAATCTTTCTGTTGCGGTAGACTTGCATTCCGGATTTTATTTGAATGATCCGAGTTTGAACGGGAAGAAAGTAAAAGCCTTATTGCCTTATTTTAAAGGAGATTATACTGACAATTTCTTGGTGGTGGGTATTGGTGAGGACAATACGTATTTTGGTATTATGGATGATGGTCAATGTGCTTATAATGATAAAAGTTACACGATAACACCTGCAAATTATGTCGGTTCTTATTTAGAGTTGGGTAATGTTCCAGAAAGAAATCATCCGTTTTTATTTAGGGATGTTGAGTGGGAATTCGTATTTCATGCTTGGGCGAATAGAGCGAATTACTATACTTCTCCTGCTTATATTTCGATATTGAAAAATGGTGATGACTATTATTGGCATTATTATGAATTGAATGCAGAAACTGATCGTTATAAACCCGGACAAAAAATGATTGTCGAATCAAGTGAGTATGCCCAATTACCGGCTGCAATTATGAATGATTATCGATGTGCGGCTTTGTTGCCTTGGAAGGAGTTATTGGTAGTGGCTTCCGGTAATAAGTTGAATATTTATAATTATTGGGATGGCTTGATTCTGAATTTAACCTCAGTCCCGCACTTCGGGTCAGAAATAGTCGGACTTGCCGTGAAGGATTATAAAGATTATAACCAGTTGCTTAACGCTCATTTGGCTGTAGCATTGAAATCGGGAGAAGTATATGTGTTTGAGGTGAAATGTAATCAAGATAAGGATTCTGCCGAATTGTTGGAGTTATACCATAAAGGCGGCTTTGGTGAGATTGTTGATATAGAGTATAAATTTGGACACGGGACTAATCCGAGTTATCCGGGTTTGTATTAGAATGTTATTTTTAGATATGGATTTCGGGGGGAGGAATATTATTCCCTCCGAAGACCTTTCGTGTTGTATGAAAAAAAAAGGAATTGTATAATTGCATGTAAATCAGATTGTATTATGAAAAGAGTGTGCATGTTATTGCCATTACTATTGTTATTTGCCGGGGGAAATGCGCAGCAAAAAGCAAATTATAAATTGGCTGAAAAGTTTCAGGCGGTTTCATTTGGCGGTTTGTTGGGAAAATACAGTATGAGTATATTTCCGCGACAAATTAACAATACGGATAAATTTTGGTTTGAATTTGTCACGGAAGAGGGGCGGAATTTTTATTTTGTCGATCCGGTAAAAGGAGAGAAACGTTTGCTTTTCAACAACTCGGATATAGCTCAAGGAGTTAGCCAAATAACTCGTAAAGCTTATAATGAGAAAGATTTAAGGATATCCGGCATGAAGTTTTCCAAGGATTTGACAAAGATGACTTTTTCCATGGACGGAAAATATGAATTTGATTTTGAGACTAAAAAAGTACGGGCGATAGAGGAGAAAAAGGATGCGGAGGAGGAGGGAGACATATATTCTTGGATGAATTTTTCGCCAGATCGAAAATATATATTGTACGCTAAGAATCATAACTTGTACATGCGGGGAAATAAATACAAAGGTATGGATACGACCGAGATTCAATTGACCACGGACGGGGAGAAGTATTACTCTTTTGCCCGGGATGCCGAGGATGATAAGGGAGGAGAGGCGGAAACCGATGCCCGTTGGTTTAAAGATTCTAGGCATATTTATCTCGTGCGTGAAGATACTCGGAAATTGAAAGATATGTTTGTGGTAAATTCTTTGACGAAGCGTCCTATGCTTGAAAAATACCGCTACGAGATGCCTGGGGAAAAGGATTTGTGTCAATATGAGTTGTGGATTATTGATGTGGAAAAGAAAACAGCCAATCGGGTTCCTGCTGACAAATGGACGGATCAATATATTCAGGTACTTTACCCCGGGGAGAAAGGGGATAAACTTTTCTTTCAGCGTTTTAAACGCACGTGGGACGAGGTGGATATTTGTGTGGTGAACACGGAAACTTTGGATGTGAAAGAATTGATACACGAGGTAGATAAACCTTTTCGTGATTATCATATGCAAAATACGGTAATATTGAATGACGGAAAGGATATTTTGTTTCGTTCGGAACGCACAGGATGGGGACACTATTATCATTACGACGGTGAAGGACGTTTGAAAAACGTGATTACTTCCGGCGCATGGGTTGCTGGACACATGGCTGCTATTGATACGGTAGGACGTGCGATTTACTTTTACGGTTATGGACGGGAAAAAGATATTGACCCGTATTATTATATGTTGTATAAAGCTAATATAGACAAAGAGGGAGTTACGTTGTTAACGACGGAGAATGCCCAGCATAGTATTTCATTTTTGACTTCACGGCGTTATTTCATAGATACCTATTCTCGGGTAGATACGGAACCTAAATTTGTGTTGAAGAATAACCAAGGAAAAATGATTATGGAATTGGCAAAACCGGATACTCGGCGTTTGAAGGAGTTGGGATGGTGTGCCCCAGAACGCTTTACTGTGAAAGCGGCTGACGGATTGACGGATTTGTACGGTATTATGTGGAAACCGGCAGATTTTGACCCGAATAAGAAATACCCGATTATTTCTTCCGTGTATCCCGGTCCGTTTTTCGAGTACGTGAATACTTCGTTTCATTTGAATGACGGTTATAACACGAGATTGGCTCAACTTGGTTTTATCGTGATTGCTGTGGGGCATCGGGGAGGTAGTCCTTTGAGGGGGAAATTTTATCATCGGTACGGGTATGGACATTTGCGTGATTATCCTTTGGCTGATGATAAGTATGTCATTGAACAGTTGGCAGATCGCTGTTCTTATATTGATATCACGAAGGTTGGGATTTTCGGGCATTCCGGGGGAGGTTTTATGTCTACTGCGGCCATTTGTACTTATCCGGATTTTTACACGGCTGCCGTATCTTCTGCAGGGAATCATGACAACAATATATTCAATCGTGGGTGGTCGGAAATCTATCATGGTGTGCGTGAGTCTCTTAAAACGGTCAAAGGTCGTGACGGGCAAGACAGTACCATCTACATGTATGCTTGTAAAGTTCCCACGAATATGGAATTGGCAGAACATTTGAAAGGGCATTTACTATTAGTTAGTGGAGATATAGATAAGACGGTACATCCGGCAAGCACGTTGCGGATGGCGGATGCTTTGATTAAGGCGGGAAAGAATTTTGAAATGCTTATTTTGCCGGGGAACGGCCATGGCTTCAGGGGAAAAGCGGAAAAATATTTCGAGCGTCGTTTATGGTATCATTTTGCGAAATATTTGTTGGGAGATGAAACTGTTATTGAAGATGAATATTGAAAAGGAAACAAGGTATGAATAAGAGAAATATTGTTTTAATGGGTTTGCTGTTTTGTGTTCTTTTTGCAACTGGGCAGCAGAAAGCAAATTATAAGTTGGCACAACGTTTCAACAAGTACGATATAGAAGGTATTTCGGGAAATAGTATGGCTATTCGACCGGAGTTTATCAATGATTCCGAGCGTTTCTGGTATTATTTTTCAGATAGTAAGGGGAAAAGATATTATTACGTGGACCCGGCGAGAAAAATTAAACGTCTGCTGTTTGATAATGACGAATTATTGGCGCAAATAAGCAAGGAGACAAGAAAGGCGTATAACTCGAAAACACTGTCTTTGCAGGCTTTGGAATTTGATAAGAAAGAACGTTCTTTCACTTTTGAATTTGACGGGGCAAAATATAGATACACGTTTAAAACAAAACTGGTGGAAAAGATTGATACCTTGAAACCTTGGGTGGGGAAAGAGTCATGGATGAAATATTCGCCGGACAGTGCTTATATATTATATGCCTTGAATCATAATTTATACGTCAGGGGGAATCAAGAAAAAGGAAAGGATACGACCGCCGTTCAATTGACATTTGATGCGGAGAAGGATTTTACTTTTGCCAAAGAGTTTGAGGGATCGGACGTGGAGGTCGAATCGATTGCGGCATGGTTTAAGGATTCTAAAAAGGTGTATGCCGTGCGGGAAGATGCCCGTAAAGTGGAAGACTTGTATCTGGTGAATAGTTTGTCCAATCCTCGTCCGACATTGAAGACGTATAAATATGACATGCCGGGAGATAAGGAGATTTCCCAAAGTGAATTATTGATTATAGACGTGGAAACGAACAAAATCACGAGAGTGGAAACGGCTAAATGGCAGGATCAATATGTAGAAGTGCTGTACACGAATAAAAAATCGGATAAGGTTTATTTTGAACGTATTAACAGAGCTTTTAACGAGAAAGAGTTGTGTGTGGCGGACTTGAACACGGGAACAACGAAGGTACTGATTCACGAGGAAGATAAACCTTTTTTGGATTTCAAGATGGTAAATATTTCGTTTTTGAATGACGGTGAGGATATTGTGTATCGCTCCGAGCGTACGGGATGGGGACATTATTATTTGTATGATGGGGAAGGAAATTTGAAAAATGAAATTACATCGGGAGCTTGGGTTGCGGGACCGATTTGTGATATCGATACTGCGGACCGTGTGCTTTATTTTTATGCTTTGGGGAAAGATAAAAATATAGATCCGTATTATTATACCTTGTGTAGGGCTGAACTGGATAAACCGAATAGCGTGCAACAATTGACTTTTGATGATGTAAATCATATGGTTGATTGGTCGAAGTCTTTTAATTATTTCGTGGACACCTATCAACGGGTGGATTTGGAACCGCACATGGTGGTGAGGGATAAGCGTGGGAAAAAGGTAATGGATTTGGAGAAAGCGGATATTTCACGTGTGAAAGAGATGGGGTGGAAAGCTCCGGAACGTTTTAGCGTGAAAGCGACAGATGGGCAGGTAGATTTGTACGGGGTGATGTGGAAACCGTTTGATTTTGATTCAACCAAACGTTACCCGGTTATTTCAGCGGTTTACCCCGGGCCGTTCTACGAGCATGTTCCGACGCAATTTGAAATTGTTCATAAGCATAATACCCGATTGGCACAGCTTGGCTTTATCGTGATAGCCGTGGGACACCGAGGGGGAAGTCCCATGCGGGGGAAGTATTACCACACTTATGGTTATGGAAATATGAGGGATTATCCTCTGGCGGATGACAAATATGTTATCGAGCAGTTGGCTGATCGATATCCCTATATTGATAGGAGTAAAGTGGGCATTTTCGGTCATTCGGGTGGCGGATTTATGGCTGCTGCGGCTATCTGTACATACCCCGAGTTTTATTCGGCGGCGGTAGCGACTGCGGGTAACCATGACAATTATATTTATAATAAATGGTTCACGGAAACACACAACGGGGTGAAAGAAGAGAAACGGGAAGTGAAAGACAGTGTACTCGGTAACCAGGGCGAATACACGTATGAATTTAAAGTCGGCACGAACATGGATTTGGCGAAACGTTACAAGGGTGGTTTGTTGCTGGTGACGGGGGATATGGATGACAATGTCCATCCGGCTCATACTTATCGTATGGTGAATGCTTTGATTGAAGCTGGTAAACATTTTGATATGTTGGTGCTCCCGGGACAGGATCATGGGTTTGGTGGGGATGCTGAGGTATTTTTTGAACGGAAGTTGTGGCATCATTTTGCCCGTTTGCTTTTAGGGGATTCCTCTGCGGACTATCAGACAGATCTGGATTATTTTATGAAGAGATAAAATCCTTGAAGTAGGGGATATTAAATTTATCATGATGAAATTAATTAAATACGGAATAATTTTTTTGTTGATTCTCTTCAGCGGAGAAATCGGGCTTGCCCAAAAGAGAGTTTTGGACACGGCTACATACAAATTATGGCGAAGAGTGGATGCTCCTGATATCTCGGATGATGGGAAATGGGTGACCTATCGGTTGGTTCATATCGATTCCCGTTATGATACATTGCCCCCCGTGACTTATTTATATCATCCAGAGAAAAAAACAAAAGTGGCACTTGAACACGTCGTTCGCCCCACTTTTTTCGCTAACGGGAAATGGTTGCGTTACACGGTGGCGGTTTCTGAAGTGGATTCCTGTGCTTGCGATTCCACATTCTTGTTGCGTTTGCATGACATGAAAAAGATTTATTGGGACAGGGAATATGATTTTAGGGAATACAATACTTCCGAATTAATCACTTATTCTTACCCGATAGATAAAGAACGACCGGATATGAAAAGACTGGTTATTCGGGACATCGGGACGAATGATTCCATCGTGATGGATAGTGTCGAGAATTACACCTTGTTGAAAGGGCATAAAGCGATGGTTTATATCAAGAATCACGGGGATTACAAATCTTTGCGCTACCGTCCGTTGCGAGGGGTTCCCGTCATTATTTTTTCGGATAGGGAGAAGATATTAAAAGATTATTCGTTATTGCCTCACCAAATGCAGGGAACCTTTGCCGTTGCGTCGGATTCTTCGAGAAGTAAAAATCCTAACCTGCTTTATTCCTTTTCCCTGCCGGAAGGAGAGTGCCGGTTTTTAGTGGACTGGGATCAGGTGCAATTCCCCGAAAACTATACATGGCGAGGGCGGGCTTATCGCTTGTCTGCTAATGGAAACCGGATTATTTTGGACGTGGATACCGTCTACCAGGAACTGGAGAAAAAGCAAGGAAAGAAAGATACCCGCTTCGAGTTGGAATTATGGACTTGGGATGATGAGGTTTCTTCTCTTCAACAGCGAAGCGGTAATTATAGGGCAAGTAACGTGAAATTTGCTTATAATCTCGACACGAAGACGTGCTGTCGGGTAATGAATCAAAAAATGGAAAAGTTGATTTTACCGGAGAACAACCGGGGCGATTATGCTTTTACCTTGGATAGAACTCCCTATAAGCGTTTTGCCGACTGGAAGAACGATATTAACGCAGATATTTACTTGGTTAATTTGAACACGGGAGAAGCGGTGCTCTTCGAACGGAATGCTTACGAGGAACCGGTATGGAGCCCGAACGGTAAGTACGCTTTGTGGTATGATGCGCTGGAGAAAGCCTGGTATAAAATCAATCCGGCAACCCGTGAACGTGTCAATATCTCTAGGGAGATAGGTTATCCCGTTTATAATGAATGGCACGACCTTCCTAAGCCCGCCGAGCCTTACGGCATTGCCGGGTGGACGGAAGACGGGAATCAGGTTGTCCTGTACGATCGTTATGATATGTGGGTAGTTGACCTGACGGGTCAAAGAAAAGTTTATTCGTTGACGAATGGCTATGGGCGAGCCACAAGTCGCCAGTTCCGTCGCTTGAAAAATGACTACGACGATAAGATACTCGACCTGAAAAATGACTTTTTAATGACTTCCGTGAACTTGGATAACCGGGATGAAGGGATTTATCGTTTTTCACCTGGCAGGAAAATGAAGAAATTGGTGGAAGGGGCTTATTCCATTTCAATAAACCAACGCTCCGCTAACGGGAAATATTGTATTTTTTCCCGGCAGAGTTACACCGAATCCCGTGACCTGTGGTGGAGCGATTTGAACTTTACCCGTCCCGTGCGGATAACGGATGTAAACCCGCAACAAAAGGATTATGCTTGGGGAACCGTAAAATTAGTCAAGTGGATGAATTACGGGGGCAAAGAAAATGCCGGGTTACTTTATTTGCCGGAGAATTATGATCCGAATAAACGCTATCCCGTCATCGTGAACTTTTACGAGACTCATACCGAGGGTTTACACTGGTATGTCGTACCCACTTGGAGTAGTGGAATGCTGAATGTCGTTTCTTATGTCAGCAACGGGTATGTCGTGTTTATGCCGGATATACATTTTACAGTAGGGGCACCCGGTGAAAGCTGCTATGATGCTGTGGTTAGTGGTACGCGAATGCTAATCGACCAGGGAATTGCCGACAAGAATCGTATCGGTATACAAGGACATAGTTGGTCAGGTTATCAGGTTGCTTATTTGGTCACCCGGACGAATATGTTTGCTTGTGCCAGTCCGGGGGCTGCCGTATCCAGTATGGTCTCAGCGTATACCGGAATCCGTACGGGTAGCGGAATGCCCCGGATGTTCATGTACGAGGAAACACAGAGTCGTCTGGGTAAATCTTTGTGGGAAGATAAGGAGATGTATCTTCGCCATTCTCCCATTCTGGATGCCGATAAAATACAGACACCCTTGTTGATATTTCATTGTGACAAGGATGAGGCTGTCCCCTATTCAGAGGGACTGAATTTGTTTCTTGCCATGCGACGTTTGCAGAAACCCGCTTGGTTGCTAAATTACAAGGGTGAACGCCATTTCTTGTACAATAAAGCGGCAGAGGCGGACTGGACTATTCGGATGAAGCAGTTTTTTGACCATTACCTGAAAGGGAGTCCGGAACCTCGTTGGATGAGAGAAGGAATTCACGCTAATGAGCGTGGGTTCGATCAAAAGTATGATTTGGTGAAGTGAATTTTTGAAATAATAATTTTAATCTGTAATAATAGTATGAAAAATTTGTTGACTATTGGTTTAACCTTATTGTGTTTGGCTTGTGCCAGTGATCCACGAAAAGAGATGGAAAAGAAAATTATCGGAGAATGGTGCAATCCTTATACCTATGAATCAACCGGAGAGTTGAAAGGCTTCCATTTCAAAAAAGGAGGTGTATGTGAAGCGATCAATATCCCCTCGTTGGAACTGAAAACATGGAGTGTTCAAGAAGGCTATCTGCTGATAAAAGGCTTTAGCATCGAGGAGGATGGAAGCAAAGAGGTTTACGAGACTAAAGAGAAGATCGATCTCTTGAATACAGACACATTGAGTCTCGTGGCGCGTGAATCCAATCCCCGCCTTGTTTTCCTTTATTTGAACACGAAGATTATTAAAGAACGGGTTATCGTGGATACTGTGTTGCGAGAGTAGTATTTGCACTATAAAATGTAAGAAGCCCGCCTAACTTTTCTTTGTTAGGCGGGCTCTTGCTTGATGTTTTATATTACGATTGTACTTGGAATGAATTTTTTAGTCCTTGCTTGAATGAATTACATTACATCCACGTACTTCCATTCTTGAATCTCACGCTAATAATTTCTTCTCCAAATTTCTTTTCAAAAGAGAACATCCTATGAGGTACTTCATTGGTGTATGCTGGTGCAGAAACTTCTTCCACGTAAAATTTCCCGTTTGCTAATCCGATTCCTGCGACCCAAGCATTATATATTTCAGTGTCAATAGATGTGATATCAGCCTCAAACGTGTCATATAGGATGATAGTTCCTGTAGTGCGGTTTAGTAACCATAATTCATTGTTATGGGTAATTAATACATATCCTAGAAGTTGTTTTACTCCCCATGCACTAGCGTCTGTGTAACCGGTGTTGAATATGTTTTTACCGTTGCCGATAATATTACTTAATACTTGTTGTGTTGCTTCCGGTAATACTTGTTGTTTTATGGTTGATATGGCAGGTTCGTCTCCATATTTGGTGCTATTTAAACCAAAATCATAGGAATAAAAGATTCCTTCAGGGTCTTGTAAAATTGCATGGAATCTGATTGCGTCCGGATAATTATTCCATTTGTATGCGCCACAATGAATCATTTTCATGTCCCCGAGGTTATCAATTCGTGCGACGTCACTTGATTCGTATGCATCGTGTGGAACGAATGGTGCCGTGACTTTACCGGCAACTTGTTGGTCGCTATCCATGATTAGTAAAAATCTATGCAAATTTTTTTCATATAGTAACGTGTAACTTCCTGCTGTATAGCGATGGTGAATAACTCCAAGACCGTTTACTTCATGGGTGACTCCGTTTTCTTCAAAAGTGACCGGATCGTTTAGAAAATAACCTGTGTTAAATAGGAATTGACTACTCTTCTTGCGGCTATACATTTTTCCGTCTTTTCCAATCACGAAGGTACTCCAAGTCATATCAACAATATCGAATGGTTCAAATCCGGCAGGGACACCATCAAGGAATTGATCTTTTAACAACACATCCTTTTCGAAACTGATTCCGGATACATCGAGCGAATTATTACCACCTTGTAAAATCCAAAAGCTTCCGGTTTCACTATTATGGTTAATATCGTCTTCGTGGAAATGTTGCATGATTCTTACTGGCTCTTGTCCTAAGGATTCTTTGTTGATCTCCTCGTAGACATTATAAAAATCTTTATAAGTATAGTAATTGGTTTCCGTGGCATTATAATTTGAATTATAAGATTGCCGGAGGTAGGATAGAATGGACTCGTTACCTGCTCCTCTGGATAAGATCACAAATCCGTCAGTTTCATAAGGTGATTTGGTGGTGAGAGTTGTGTGTTGACTATATATCGCTCCGGTTTTTTTATCTGTGATATGCAGGATGATGATACCCGAGCCTATTGTGTCCACGATATAGAAAAGATCACGTGATTTAAATTTTTTCGTTCCGAATAATGTCCATTCGAAATCAAAATTGCTAGAGGCTGTATCTCCGCTAAATGTTAATTCCGGAGAATATTGAAGAGTATCCCCGTAACTAATAGGATAAATTGAAAATGAACCTATTGTTACATTATTTAATGACGTGTAATCGTAATTTCCCTTGTCATCATAACAACTCATGAATGCGAGGAAAATAATTAAGTATGTATATATTAATTTCATATTCATAATAATTTAGCGTTCGATTAATTTACTGGAATTTCCATAGGAGTAACTCCGTCTTCTTCTGTAATACCTTCATCTTTGAGGTATTTCTTGAATTCAAGACATATTTTTCGTCTAACGGTAAATTCATATTCAGATAAATCTGTAATCTTGGTGAAACTGACAAACTCAGAGTACTTTTTAGCACTCCATTCTCCCAAAAACAATGTTTCAACCTCTTCATCCCACCAATCAGGTTTGCTGGAGATGTTGTTGAAAATTATTCTAGCTGCTTGATTCGCTTTAAGACCGGGGGTAAAGTTTTCATTCTCGACTATCCGAATATAAAGAGTTACCTCTTTTCCTTCAAGCTCCTTATTGAATAATTTGATATAGACTGTATCTTTTATTTGATTGGCAGGGAATTCTTGTATAAGGTCAAAAGAGTATTGTTCTGCGTTTGCAGTGGTAGAATCGGCATCGACTTTTAATTGGTATGGAGTTGGCCTCGATACGAGATCCCCGGCCAATAGTACTTCAACAGCGATCTCTTTTTCTGTTACTCCCGGGTAGTGGGTAAATGACAGAACTGTAGCACTGTCAGGTATTTCCGGTTTCGAGAAATGCAGGTATTTCACGGACTTGTACTCGTAAGTCTTGTCCTCCGAGCAAGCCCAAAGTATAATAAAACTGAATATCAGAAAAATAAATGTTTTCATATTTGAAGGGTTTGTTAGTTAATATTTTCATTATCAGGTGTGGGGATAACGAATATAGTACCCCTGCTTAGTGTTTGGTTGAATTTTTTATACCAATAGAAAGCTTGTCCCTCTACCATTAAATCTTTATGAATCTCCTTAATCAATTCTTTTTCAAAAGATGCTTCGTTAGTGATATAATTTTTAATCGGATCACTTAAAATACCTCGAACATTACGAACTTGATCAATCATCTTAAAGGCTTCTTCTGACTGATTATTTTTATATAGGTATTCGGAAGCGATGTAGTACATTTCACTAACCCGGATCATGGGAATAGCGTCTTCGCCATATGATTTCCCGGTTTGAGAGGTATATTTTAAAGGATATTTATTAGATGAATAAGTACCGAGGAAGGTTAAATATCTGGTATCTTCGGTAGGAGGATTCCATGAGTACCATTCCATTTGATTCAGATAAATATAAAAAGTACTTGTTCTGTCCGCCGTCGACCCGGGTAGATAAACTTTATAATTTTCAATTAATTTTTGGTTGGATAATACAAAGATTAATTCATTATTGAGTTTGTGATTTTCTGGAAAAACGGAACCGTTTTGAAGAGTGAAAAAATATGCTCCACCTCCTTTTGCATTAATAACTTCCAAAGCGGCATCGTGTGCTTCTTTCAAATCACCGGCCCAAGAGTATACACGTGCGAGTGTCGCCACGATTGCATAATAATTCATGCGATATCCTCTGTAGGCATAGAATAAATTGTCGGGAGGAGTTAGGCTTCCTTCAATACGATGGGATACGGAAAACCATTTTTTATGTTCAGGAAGTGTATCAAAAGTGGCTACAAGGTCTTTTGCGGTGAGCAGGTCGTTTTTGATCTTTTCAAGAGTTTGATCCACGGTTAAATGAGGCTCAAATGTTGATTTATAGCGATCGTAATAAGGAATATAAGTTTTGCCGTCATCCACCTTTTTGGAAGGAGCAAACAACCTCAGCATATCGAAATGCAGGAATCCTCTTAAGGCATAAGCCTCCCCCAAGATAAGGTTTTTACCTATCTCTCCTTCCTCGAATTGAGTAGTCGGTTCATTTTTTACATTTTCGATAAGATTGTTGCAATTGGCAATAGCGTTATAGGTTGTACTCCACATCTTTTCAAAAAGATTTTTAGAGTTTACGGTCGTGAATCTACTGCTATATATGTCACTGTATGCTCCACTAAAATAACCGTTGCTATAAGTATGGGCGAGAATTTCCAAAGCCCCGTAAGACATTTCCTGTCCGTACATACTAGCTCCTGCCATGCTTTTGTAAATGCCGTTCAATGCTACTTGGTAGCCGTCTTCTTTAGCAAAAAGCTCTTCTTCATTTATATTGGATTCGGGAGAAACCGATAGCCAGTCATTACAGCCTCCTAATATAAATGGTAAAATGATATATAAAAATAGTTTATTGAATTTCATGATATCTGTTTTAGAAAGTTGCATTTAATGTTATATTCATACTTCGGGCGAACGGGTAACTTAGACCTCTTTCTGCTTTTACAGTGGAAAGGCGGAATAGATCGTTGGCTCCGAGTTCTAGGCGCAGCATGCTGACACCGATACGTTTCAATAACGTGGGATCGAAATCATAACTTAAAGAAAGAGAACTTAAACTTACCACGTTCTCGTTTTGGATGAAACGTTCTGTCGGCTGAGTTTTTTTACCACTAAGTCCGTCGGCTAAAGATTTGTATTTTGCGCGGTCTCCGGGTTTTTGCCATCTGTCCTTTAGTACTCTTTTATCAACATTATATACATATATATTTGCGTCTTCAACTTTTTCTATTAAAGTCTTATTGTAGTATTGTCCGCCATATTTATACATGAAAGAGGTGAATAAAGTCCAGTTTTTATACCGGAGATTAAAACCGAAGGAACCTTGGATGTCCGGTTCCGTGTCCCCTAATGCTACTTGGTCGGATGTATTCCAGGTGTATGTAATTTCACCGTTCTTCTTCACGAAAATCTCTTGCCCGTTTGTCGGGTCTATACCCAAGGAACGAACGGCATAGATCGGGGTTAGTGAACCTCCTTCCACGAATTGTTTGAACGGTTCGGATACGTTAGTCCTGTCCAAATTTGAATTGTAGTATTGATTCTCCCTATTGCTAAAATACTCTTCAACTTGTTTGTTGTATGCCCTTAGGCTTTCTGCGATTTTCACGAATTTACGTTTGTCATGTGCAAGATTGAAATAGACGTTAAAATTCCAGTCTGTTTTATTGACGATATTGCTCTTTAAAATAATTTCGTAACCTTTACCTTTTACTTCTCCGATATTATCTTTATAAGTCGTGAAGCCAGTAGAACTAGGAATCGTGACATCATTCACCATATCAACGGTTTTTTCAATATAATAATCCGCTGAAAGATTCAATATCCCGTTGAATATATCAAAATCAATACCGAAGTTCGTTTTGTATTTTTTCTCCCATCCCAAGTCTTCATTTCCCAATGCGATAAGTGTAGCTCCGTATCCTGTTTTGTACCATTCATCATCTATGGTTTTGTACATGGTTTGTGCTTCATACGGGGAGAAACTCACGTTTCCTGTTAATCCGTAACTTGTGCGTAGTTTTAAAAGATTGAGCCAACCAATATTTTTGGCGAAATCATAATTGTGTAAGTTGATACCAACTCCCCCAGACCAATATAAAGCCCACTTTTTATTATGTCCGAATTTTGATGAACCATCGGTACGTATAGAGGCATCTAATAAATAGACATCATTATACGAATAGTTTAATAAACCGATAAAACCGATCAAGTGGCTGACATCTTTCGAATTCGATGGTTTTTCACTAACTTTTTCAGCATAATTGGGGGAAGAGAAAATACCGGAAGGAAATCCTTCATAAATCGTTGTTGTACTTTG
The DNA here is from genome assembly GCF_959596855.1 of uncultured Butyricimonas sp. NCBI lineage: Bacteria > Pseudomonadati > Bacteroidota > Bacteroidia > Bacteroidales > Odoribacteraceae > Butyricimonas > uncultured Butyricimonas sp. Next base: position 18,507 of record NZ_CAUFYA010000022.1, on the reverse strand, counting down.
AGAATCTGAACTGGAACCATTCATACCGAGATTGAAGTTTATATTGTGATTCTCGACGCTCCTGTTGTAGGATAAATTAGCAGTAAACTCCCATGATGCACTTTTGCCATCACGCTGTGTTAGTGATCCTGAAGTTAAATTGGTTGCAGACAATGGATTCGTGTTTTTTTTGGATTTCGGATCCACGAATATCTTCCCGTCGCTAATTGTTTTTGAAAGTTTGAATGTTCCTTTAGCTAACAAGTAGGATGTAATGAACCAGTTTATTCCTAATTCGTTTTCGATGAGCTCATCTTTTGTCCGGTCGAAGCTAGATAACGTGGCTTCCCATAGCGGGTTGATCGCATCTTTTCCATTGCCAGCAAATTCGTTATTCCATCTTGTCGTTTGTGCTAGATAGTTACCGTTTTCATCTTTGTATTTGTCATAAGGTAACTTTTTCGTGTATTCGGAAAAACTACCATAGGGTGATTCTTTACTTTTGGTTTGTTGGTAAACAATTTTATCTTTGATTTGGAAATTTCCCAGCCTATAGTCTATGCTAAATTCAACTCCGGTATTATTTCGACTGGATTCTTTCATAACACCATCGTTGTTCGAATAAATTAGATTTAAGCCAAAACGTAAATCTTCGTGTCCGCCTTCAAGGAATATACTGTGTTTGTGATTGAAAACGGTTCTTAACGGTTTGGATAACCAATAAGTGTCAACCCCTTCGATAATATTGTTTAGTTTGCTCTGGTACTCTCTATCTAGTGTTGCTTGATTATCCTCGTAGGACGAGGACATGGGATCTGCTTCAAACATATGGGCGGCAACTTCTGTCGCAAGTTTTTCTTTAGCATTCATCAGATTGTAATCACTTAAATCCGGGATGGAAAGCGTACCGGTCATGGAATAACTGACATTTATTTTACCCGGTTTGGGTGCTACCGTGGTAATAACCACCACGCCGTTCGCTGCACGGGAACCGTACATGGCAGTGGCAGCCGCATCTTTCAATATGGTCATGCTTTCAATCCGGTTCGGGTCAAAGTCATACACTTTCTGGATACTGACTTGGAAACCGTCCATGATAAAAAGAGGAAGGTTCGGGTTATTCTCCAAATTGGCTTTTGTCGTGTAGTTGGGGTCAAGTTCTTTTACTCCTGTCCCCGAGCGACCGCGGATATACATTTCCGGGAGGGTATTCGGGTCTGATCCCCATTGATTGTTCTCTTGTATACGAAAAGAGGGATCAAAAACTTGTAAAGCCTTGATAACATTCGTTTTCGATACCTTCAATAATTCATCTCTTTTTACGGATACAGAACTTCCTGTAAAACTTTCCTTTTTGATGTTGGCGTATCCCGTCACGACAACCTCATCCATCTGTTTTACATCTTCCTGCAATTTAATAACGATCTCGTTTTCATCGTTTTTAGGATCATTGCTTACTTTATAACTTTGTGTTTCAAACCCGATGAAAGAAATAACTAAGATAATACTATCCATTTTAGGTATTTCCAACTTGAACTTGCCATCCACATCGGTTACAACACCTAGTGTTGTGCCTTTGATTGTGACGGTAGCTCCCGGCAAGGTAAATCCTTTGTCATCCAGTACTTTCCCTTTTATGGTCCGAGGTTTTTCAGTTTCCTTTTTATTGTCATCGGCAGGACGGATGATGATGACATCATCTTCAATCTCGTAAGATAGCTTGGTGCCTGCAAGTAAGGTCTTGAGGAAATCGTCAATGGATACATTTTGAAGGTCGATATTACGTTTCCCGTATTTATTAACCTCTTCTACCCGATACAGGAAACGATAGTTCGTTTCCGTTCTGACGGTTTTAATCATTTCGTCGATGGTTGCGTTTTCCATTTTAACGCTCACTTTGATGACTTGTGCGGTAGCGTTCACGTCGAAATACATCGTTGTGATAAGCGCTATCAAGAGGCTTGCTCGTAAAATCCGAAGAATTTTCTCCCACCTTTGATGAAAATCAAAGGTGTACTTCCGTTTTTTTTCCATAACTTTGAGTACTTAATAGTTTAAATAATCGATTTCTAAATAGACTTGTTTATGAGTTGGTTACAAATGGGAGGATGGCTCAGATCCTCCTGTTTTTTATTGATTGATAACTTCTTCCACTATAATATTATTTCCATTCACTTTGAACCGTATGGATGTCGCTTTTTCTATCATCCCGAGGGTCTTTCTGAAATCCCCGTATCTCTCCAGATCTCCCGTGAAATGGTATTTTTTCACTGCCGGGTTGACATAGAACACGTTGATATTATACCAACGGGAAAGTGTTGTCATGATCTCTTCGAGCGGTTTGTTTTCAAACACGAACAATCCTTCCTTCCATGTCGTGTATAAACGTACATCTACTTTGCGGGTAGTCAGATTACTGGAATGTTTTTCGTAAACAGCCTGATGGGATGGAGTTAATGTTACATTTTGCTTTTTATCCGACACGTTAACAGAACCCTCGCATAGCGTAGTTTCGATAACATCGGCATTCGGGTATGCCAAAATATTAAATTCCGTTCCGAGTACTTTTACTTCAATATTCCCGTTCGTTTTCACGATAAAAGGTTTTGCTGCGTTTTTTGTGACAGAAAAATAAGCTTCTCCGGAAAGCACAACTTCTCGTTTTGTTTCATCAAATTGAGCAGGAAATGACAATTCCGAATCCGAGTTTATCCAGACATGCGTCCCGTCCGGTAGGATAAGTTCATATTCTCCGCCTTTTGGAACTTGTATTGTATGTCGTTTATGTTTGATGTTTAAAGAATCTGCTTGTCGTTTGTATTCTAATGCATTTCCGTTGTTGATGGCAATAATTCCGTTACCTAAATCAAGTGTTTGTTGCGTGGATTGTTGTGATAAACTGATTTGCCTTCCTTCCGGTGTGATTAATATCGCTTTTGAACTTCCTGCATGAATTTCAGCTACGGGAAGAACCTCTTGTTGTGTTTTGTCATACCTCGGGACAAACAAGCCGATCGTGATTGCCACTATCGCGACAGCGGCAGCACTAGACCACCATAAAAGTGTACGGGATTTTGTTTTGTGCGCGGGCGCAATTTGTTTCTCGACCTTTTGCCATGAGGCATGAGGGTTAACGCGATGGAATTGCTGATCCCGAGAACGTTTATTGTCGGGATTTAAGATTCGCTCATGCAACTTGGCTCCGGAAGAGTGTTCTGCTTGCCATTGTTGCAATTCGGCTTCTTCCTCCGGTGAAAGCTCTCCTGCCATTTCTTTGGCAATGAGTTGTGCGATACGGTATTCTTTTGTGTATTCTAACATAAATATAGACGTTACAAAACTATTATCTATTTACAGAACACGGGATAAGGTCAAAAGGATGAATGAAAAATTATTTTTTTTGATAGAAAATGGAATTTTTTTTATACTTCCCCGATTCTCCCGTACAAGGAAGAATCGGGGAAATAAAGAGATTTATTTTTTCCTGCGCCTCCACCACAATGCAAGGCTTAAGAAAGTCAAGATGCCGGGGAAAACACCCATGAAGAGAATTTTTAACCAGACACCGGACTTTTCATTCAAGTAAACCTTATTGTCGGAGGAACGTTTTCGGTTGGTATCTATCGGGTATTCTCCGTTCGTGAGAAGACGGAATGATTCCGTGACAACCGTGAAATTAGAGGATTCGATCCCGTTTCGTTGGCGTGTAAGTTCACCGTTTCCGATGCAATCTGCGTCCCCGAGAACTATGATGCCTTGTTTTTTGCCGTTTATCTGGCGGGTTAAATACATCATGGTTACATTTGCCTGTTCGATTTCTCCGATAGCAGGATTGATGCGTGCCGTATCTTCAACGAAGTTCGTCGTTTCCAGTTCACTCCATGAACCTGTGGAGTCGGTTGTCATCAATGGAATTATCGTGAAACCTTTCTCTTCTATTTGCTTGATTCCGACAGTGGAAGGCATCGTGATCTTGTAACCGAAATATGCCGCATCGCTGAATCTTTTGCTTAAATCTTCAGCGGCTTTAGTGATGGAAGATAAAATCAAATCTGCCGGATAATCCTTGCTCTCCTGCACGAGAATACCCGGCATGAAGCTTAATCCAAAATTTGCTAACGTGGGGTTCATTTGTTTTTGGCGACGAGGTTCTCCGGCGATAATCAGATTACGCCCTTCGGCGATATAACCATCAATCATACCCTGTTCTTTGGAAGAAAGTGGGGTGCGGATATCTGAAATCACGAGAATATCCACTTCATCGGGTATTCTATCTAGGGTATCAAGAGCGAGTGTAGTAATATCAAAACCTTGATTAATAAGTGAATTACGGAATCCTTTATACTGAGAGAATGCATAATAATCCCGGTCACCACCCCCGTTTATATTTCTCTCACCGTGTCCGGTAACGAAGGCAACCAAAGGCGCTTTTACGACCATGCGTTTAAGAGCGGCAGTGATCTCGGTTTCCGTGGGGAAGCGCATATTATCGTCATAAAGGCGGAGGTATGATTTTTGTCCGTTGCCTCGTTCCAACACCCGTACGAATTTATTGTACTCGGCAGACAGGTCTTCTGTTTGCCGTATTTGTTCGGGATTCAATACTTGATCTATATTCCAATCAAGAGCTTCACATATTTTTTGAGCACGTTGTTCGTCGCTTAAACCGGGATAGCGTTGATCAAGACTCGGGTTGTCTACTTTGTCGTAATAATAAACGTATTTCATCTTGATCTCCGGTTTGAAGCGTATATATTTCTCGAACCGTTCGATATCTTGATTGTGATAACGGGGCAATACCCGGAAATAATCTTCGTCAAGAATGTTGACATAAGAGGTGATAGTCAGGGGACCATCCAGTTGTTCCATGACGTCCAGACTGTTTTGAGTCAAAGTGTTATCTTTCATTTCGGTTGCATCATAATAACAGCGAAGTGCGGGACGGGATGAAACATAACCGATCAAAAGAGTCACGACAATAATTCCTCCATAGCGAAGTGCGGATTGTGATGCGGTACGTTTGGTTCTTTCGGATTGTAAACGTAAAATGGAAAATATAATGAAAAGAATAATTACCAGTAGGAAATAAAGTAGATCTTCGCTGGTAATAAGACCTTTAAAGAATGTGTCTGCACGCCCCGAGATGGAAAGCCAGTATGTGATATCCCTCACGAATGGGATTTCCTGACCGACATTCCCGATATAGTTGAGTACGGCAAGTATGGCAAGAGTCCCCACGGCTGCAACAACCTGATAAGACGTGAGCGAAGACATGAATAACCCGATTGCCGCGTAAGCACAAATCATGAGGAATATTCCCAGTAAAGCAGTCAAGGCAAACGACGAATCAATATCCTTGATCGTGAAAGCCGTGAAGGCATAATAAACGAATAATATGGCTACTAGAATCAAGGCGTACACGATCATGGAAAGATATTTCCCAAAAATGATTTGCCGGTTTGTGATCGGGGATGAGTACAATAATTTAATAGAACCACGGTTATACTCTTGGCTCATAAGCCCCATCGTGAGTAATGGAATGTATAGGAACAAATGTTCTTGCATACTGGAAATAGCTCCCTGCCAACCGAGCAAGAGGCGTCTGGTTGCCCCGATAACAGTATACCCTAAAGCTTGGGAACGTAATGCATCACCCCATGCTTCGGCATAAGCCATTCCCGACTGGAAAGTGAAGATAATAAGAATAAGCCATGCTATCGGGGAATAAAATAGCGTGCTCAGTTCGTTTTTGGTTATCTTTAATATTGTTTTCATAGATAGAATTTGCGTTTACTGTTGTACTTTTTTTCCTGATAATTGAGCGAATATCGTGTCAAGAGCCAAGCGTTCCAGTTGTATCTCGGCTAATTCCCAGTTATTGGTAACACTGAGTTGTACGATATGTTCGCTAATATCCTTTGACGCGTCGAATTGCAGGCGATAGCTGCGGGGATCAAGCTTTTCCACTCGGGCAACGCCTTCTATCGCTCCTAGAGTTTGTTCGGATGGAGCCGCGTCGAATTTGACTAACAACGTGGAAGGGGCAACGTAATTGTTAAAATCGTCCATGCTGCCGGAAAATACGAGTTTACCTTGTTCAATCATTTTGATGTTATTACAAGTAGCTTGTACCTCGGACAAGATATGTGTCGATAACAATACGGCATGATCGGTAGCAATCTCTTTTATCAAGTGGCGTATTTCTACAATCTGGTTCGGGTCAAGACCATTTGTCGGTTCATCAAGGACAACAAAACGGGGATTATGGACAATGGCTTGTGCGATGCCCACGCGTTGTTGATATCCTCCCGACAGATTGTTGATAATACGTTCGCGGAAATGTGTGATATCACACCGTTTCATGGCACGTTCCACGGCAGCCGGGATTTCATGTGTCGGCATTAGCCGAAGGTGTGCGCAATAAGTCAGATATTCTTCCACGGTAATATCCGGGTATAGTGGCGGTTTTTGGGGAAGGAACCCGATATGTCTTTTGGCTTCCACCGGGTTCGTCCGTAGGTTGTAGCCGTTAAGGTAAACTTCCCCTTCGGTCTGGTTCAGCACGCCGCATATAATATTCATTGTGGTGGACTTCCCGGCACCGTTGGAACCGAGCAATCCTAACACCCCTTTTTCTTTGATCTCAAAGTTTATATCTTCTATAGCCCATTGTATATGATACCGGTGAGACAAATGCTCGACCTTTACTATTGAATCTTCCATGTGTTATAATTTAAAATTTAGCTATTAAAATTTCTTTCTCTTGTACCATACCATAAAGCCAATGAAGGCCAATATAAACGGTATGGCGCCCAGTGCGAATGCTGAAATCCAAGGAGTTGCTGCCCGGCTGACAAGAATCCTGTTGTCAATAGCTTCCGGGCGGGATGTATCGATAGGGAATTCCCCGTATGACAGCCATTTGAACGTTTCGCTGATGAAGTCGAAATTGACGGCGAAAATTCCGTTCCGGCTATTCATCAGTTCCGTGTTGCTGATACAATCGGCGTCACCCGTGACCACGATGCGTTGTTCCTTGTTTCCCCTTTGGCGGGTAAGCGAGAGAATGACAGGATAAGACTGTTCCTTTTCCCCGATAGCCTCGTTAATGGATAACTCCCCGTCCAGAAAATCGGTTGTTTCCAGTTCATTCCAACTATTCTCCTTAAGCGTCATGGCAATAGGTTTTACAGTGTATCCTTTGTCCGTGCTATAATGTAAAGGAGAGGCATCCGGCATAACGATTGAGGCTCCCCATCGTTTGAGTTGGGCGTACCGGGGACTTTGTGCGGCGGCATTATCCGTTAGTTTCGCGGTGACAACGGATGGCAGGTAATCTTGATTACGTTGCACGAGGGTTCCCGGCATGAGTTCTATCCCGAATCGGGCGAGCAAGGGATTCATCGCTTCTTGACGATGGGGTTCCCCAAGGATGAAAAGATTACCGCCCCGTTCTATATAATGTTCCAATCTTGTCATTTCTTCTTCGGAAAGAGGGCTACGCATATCGGCAATAACCAGAATGTTAATGTCTTCTGGAATATCGGAGTCTTTAATAGATAATTCCGTGGCATCGAATCCTTGGTTGATCAGGGAGTGACGGAAATAAATACTTCGGGCGAACGTGTAATAGTAACGGTCGCCGGCACTATTCACGTTACGTTCCCCGTGTCCCGTGAGAAAAGCAACTTTAGGGGCGGGGACTAGGAAGCGTTTCAACGCTGTAGTGATCTCGGTTTCCGACGGGTGCTTCATCATGTCATTGTAAAGACGAAGAGTGGTTTTCTGACCATTTTCCCGTTCCAGTACGCGAAGGAAACGGTAACCTTCCGACTTGAGATCAATAGCCTTGTCAATCTCCTCCTGCGATAGGAACATGTCAAAATCAAGTTCCATGATCTTGCAGATACGCTCGGCACGCTCTTTCCCTTGTAACTCCTCGAAACGTCCATCGAAAGAAGGTTGAACCGATGGAGCGTAATAATAGACGTACTTCATTTTGATCTCCGGTTTAAAACGGACATACTGTTCGAAACGGGAGAAATCTTCTTTTAGTTGGCTCGGGAGTGCGCTACCGTAATTCGCGTCGAGGATATTCATGTAAGTCGTGATGGTTAATCCCCCGTCCAGATTTTTTACAACTTCCTGACTGCCGGGAGTCAGGGTATTTTTCTTTAAAGCGGTTGCGTCATAATAAAATTTACTTGTCGGAAGAGAGGATACATACCCTATGATCAATGCGCACGCGATAACCGCGAAATAGCGGGCAAATGTAACAGCCTTGCTTCTTTTCTTGCGGGCAGCCTGCAAGCGCATGATAGATAAGATAATAAATAGAGAAATTACGATAATGAAATATAGTACGTCTTCACTGCAAATCATTCCTCCAAGAAATTGATAAGCGCGTCCCGAGATGGATAGCCAATACGTGATATCCCGCACGAAAGAAATATCCTGTCCCACGTCACCGATAAAATTCAAAACGGCAAGGACTGCAAGTGTACCCATCGCTGCCACGACTTGATAAGACGTGATGCTTGACATGAAAAGCCCTATGGCGGCATAGGCGCAAGTCAGTAAATAGAGTCCCTGCAATCCGGTAAGAACGAATGCGATATCCATGTTCTCGATGGTAAAAAATCCGAAAATGATATAAATCAGAAGTATGCCCATGAGCATTGCCCCGTAAATTAACATGGAAAGGTATTTTCCTAGAATAATCTGTGTTGTCGTTATCGGGGAAGAATATAGAAATTTGATAGAACCGCTGCTTAATTCCCGACTCATGATTCCCATGGTGATCAAGGGAATATAGAGATACAGGCTTTTAAGCATGGAAACCAACAATCCTGTGTATCCGGCAAAAGTATTCAATGTCACTTCTCCCAGCCCGTATTCCAAGGCTTGGCGTTTTAATTGTCCCCCGAAATTTTCACTGAAATTCAATCCAGCCTGAAAGGCAAAAATAACTAGGATCAGCCAAGATACAGGCGAACAGAATAAGATGCGAAGTTCCGTCTTCGCTAATCTGAATATTGTTTTCATGTTAGATGATTATCTTTTATATTAAAATATTTTTTCCGGATAATTGTGCGAAAACCGCGTCTAAAGAATCCCTTTCCAATATAATCTCGTGAAGGTGCCATTCATTGGCAACGCTCAATTCGATCATTTTTTTCGTGATCTCTTGACCTGAAGAAAAGCGCATGCGGAAACGGGTATCCGTGATATGTTCCACGTGCGTGATCCCGGGAATAGCGGATAGAGTTTCTATAGAAGGGGGTGTTGTCATGGAAACGATAAACGTGTTGGGTTCCATGTAATTATTGAAATCCCCAATGGTGCCGGAAAAAACAACTCGTCCCTTTTCGATCATTTCTATCGTGTCACAAGTAGCTTGCACCTCGGGTAGAATATGAGTGGAAAGCATGACGGAGTGATCTTCGGCAATTTCCTTGATCAAATGGCGGACTTCAATGATTTGGTTCGGGTCTAGCCCGTTTGTCGGTTCATCGAGAATCACGAATTTCGGATTGTGTACGATGGCTTGGGCTATTCCTACCCGTTGTTGGTACCCTCCGGATAGATTTTTAATTAATCGTCTGCTGAAATGAGTGATTCCACAACGAGCTTTTGCTTTATCCACTGCTGCTTTAACCTGTCTTTTGTCCACGAGGCGCATCAGTGCGCAGTGCGTGAGATATTCGTCAACAGTCAGATCCGGGTATAGCGGGGGCTTTTGTGGAAGAAAGCCGATGTGTTTTTTAGCTTCTACCGGATGCTCGCGAAGACTGATACCGTTAATATATACTTCGCCCTCTGTTTGATTGAGAACCCCGCAGATGATATTCATCGTTGTGGATTTCCCCGCCCCGTTGGAACCTAACAGGCCGAGAGTCCCCTTCTGCTTGATTTCGAAATTGATGTCTTTTATCGCCCATTGCACACTATAACGGTGCGAGAGATGTTCGACTTTTACTACTGCTTCTTCCATAAATTTTTATTGTGTTTCTGATTTATATTTCTATTTGCAGAACACAGCTAAATTCGAAAAGGATGAATAGGGGGTGCGTTTTTCACTTTATTTTGACATTTCTTTTAGAATTATTTTTCTGCAAGAAATAGCAAAAGAACATAGAAATAATCTTTTAATAAAGTTTTTAGTGAATCTAATGCGTTATATTTTAGTGTCTTGACGGAGTTTACAGAAATGCCTAATATTTCAGCGATCTCTTTATTTTGTTTCCCGTCTAAATACATTTTAACTATTCGTGCACTTTGCGGGGGGAGGGCATTCACGGCATCATCTATGATTCGGTAGGCTTCTTCCTCGATCACGAGGTCTTTAAAAACGGCTTCTTGGTTTTCGACTTCGGGAGAGGTGTAATCCACGGTTATTTTTTTATCTCGAATGTAATTGAAACATAGATTTTTGACCGCTACATAAAGAAATGTTTTCAAACTCGGGATGTCATTGTATGCGCTACGTTTTTCCCAAAGTTTTATGAATGCCTCTTGCACAATATCTTCCGCGGCACTTTGATCTGTGATAATTTTCATGGCGACAATACACATAGAAGGATAAAACTCTTGAAAAAGAGCTTCAAATGCCTTGATATCCCCATTCTTAATATCTCCATATGTGATTGAAACACTCATAGCACAAAACGTTCGTTTAATGGTATCAAAAATAATAAAAAAAATATCCTTTCGAATCGAAATCAATATATTTTTTTTAACTGGTAATGAAGAATTTCCATGAAAGCGCTTAATACACAATGATAATATCGTAAAATAGCATTAAACGAAGGTTTAATAATAGATAATTAAAGGGTATTTCCCTCTGACGGTAATAGGGATAGATTACCGTATTTATTTATTATCGTAATGAATTGCTTGGAATCAGCTATATCGAAATATCTTTATATATGTTTACTTGAGTTTGTTCGATTTTATTTATTTCCTGCTTTATTTTAGTTGTGTCAAACTCCCACGTATTCGCTCGGTGAAAAGCGATTCGGGTTTTCATTACCGAAAAATAAATACAGGTGTAAAGGTGTTCCATCCGGTTGTTTTGCCGGGGGAATTTCGACGGTAACCTCGCCATCGCCCCGGTGTGCATTGATGCAGGTGATGAATTGCGGGGAACGGGGTAGCGTGCCGTAGAAATACCCGAGATACACCTGATCTGCTGCATTTGCTTTCGGGCAATCGACATCGTTCTCCCACCGCAGGGTTACTGTCCAGCCGTTGCGTTCGGCACACGTGATGACCGGGGCATCCAGTGTTCCCATCGAGAAGCGGAAGGTGGGAAACGCCCACACGCCCTCGCCCGGGCGGAAGCAGCTCCCGTTGACGGTATGGAATAACGTGTCGCTCTTGGGTGCTCCTGTTTGTCTTGCCCATACACTCCATATCGGAAGTCCCCCGATGGCACGGCGGTACACTCGCCACATCTTGCGAACTTCGGTAAAGCGATTCGAGGATTGCTCCTCGCCTTCCGTTCTTGTTTTCTTGGGTCCTCGCTTGGTTTTGCAGGTTCTCACTTGTCCGCCTTGAAGAAAGAAGGTTACCCCATCCACCCGGACCGGTCCGTTGGCAAGCATTGCAAGAAGTATAGGTGATGTTCTATCCATAACATAAATGAATTAAGTATTAATAAGCTATCAATTCCGGTGCAATAGTACAAAAAATATTGTAAATATACAATAAGTTCGCTGTAGCAACGCTGTACATGTACAGCGTTGCTACAGCGAACCTACAGGGAATCTACAGCGTTTCTTACGATAGTGATACCGTATTGATTCGAAAATAAAATTGAAATAATTTATGTATTCCCCTTGTATAGGGTTAATTGTGGATTAATTTTTGTATATTTGTGGGTAGGAAAAATAAAATGAAGTATCTATGGCAGAATTTGTAAATCCGGTAGGAAAGATTCGAGGAAAATACGGGAACGTGATAGGTTACGTGAGACCCGACGGGAAAAATTGTTGCAGAAGCGCGTCGTTAAAACGCAAATCCGGTGGCGAACCTCAGAAACGGCAGTCTATGGCGTTTGGGACGGTCGCGGGGAGAAAGCAGTGGTTAATGAATATAATCCGGGTGGGATTCCCCGGGGGAAACGGTTACGCCAAGGGGTTTAACGGTTTTACCGGGGCGAACGTGGCGAGTGCGGTTACCGTGGAGAAAATTGACCCGGGAAAACCGGTGAGCAATCGTAAAAAGGCAGAGAAGGAATTCACGGGAACGATTGATTACCGTAAATTGCGCGTGGCGGCGGGACAGTTGGTCACCCCCGTGGTCGGTGTCGAGGTGGACGCGGAAAACCGGAAGGTCGTTTTTACCCACGAGGGGATGCCCGTGGAGTCGGTGGATTGTTTCGCGGATGACAAGGTGTACGGGGTAATCCTTTTTGTGCCAAAACGGCGTTGTCGATTGCAGGAGTTGGGAACGCGGGGTAAAACGTTTGTCGCGAGCATGGAGTTCCCTAATCAGGCGGAAGCGGACGGGCTTTTTGTTTACGTTTTCGCGGGAAGAGCCGACGGGAAAGACACATCGGATTCGGTGTGCGTGTGGGAACCGGTGGATAAAGGCTGACCGAATTTTATTTTTCGATCAGCCTTTATGGATGAAACAATCCGTTTTGCCCGATTATTTGTTCAAGGCTTTTATTTTAAACAGGATCGCTTGATAGTGTGCTTTATCTACTTTGTTGGCAGTGGCGATTCGATTTTCCAGTAAAGTTTTTACTTTATTGAGCATGGTTATGTAGCAGCCTTCGGATTCGTCAATGCTTTCGATTTCCAGTTTCTTTTGCCACTTGTAGCCGTAATCGAAGTTTTGTTCCAATCGTTCGGCGATGGCTGCTTGTCCTTTCTCTTTTTCGATTTCTTTCAACTCTTTGTAGTACCGTTGGGTAATACCGGATGGGTCAAGGCGGTAGTCAATGATTTCGTCCAGCGAGGGGGCATAGGCGTTGAAAAGCGGAGTTTTGCCTTCGATGATTCGGGTAGCTCCTTTCACGAGTACCAGCATGGCGAAGCGTTGCAGCATCCGGTCATTCGCGGTCAGCTTCTTGTTGTCGATGGTGTTTTTCCAGATACCGGTGTATAAGTCATCGTAGTAGTCTTGTATCGTGTAAGGATCGTCAGACAGTTGGGCTGCCACTTGTACCTTGTTGGATAGTGTTTCAAATATGGTTTCTGCCATACCGGAAACGACACGGGAGGACATTTTCAGAGAAAGGCTTGCTTGTGGGGCGTTTGCTTGATTGTCCAACCATTCGCAGTCCCGGAGTTGGTTCAATACCCAAGTGATGGAGCGTTTTTGCAGTGTTTTGGGCAGGGCTTCGAAACGTTTGCCCGGTGTGCCTTCTTTCACCGCGGTCATGCGTATGCCGCCCACGTTGTACATCACATTGCGGAGGTAGCGGAAGTATTGGCTGGCTAGTTCTCCGTACAGTTCCTGCCGGTGCAGGGTGGTTTCGTCGTTTTGAATCCAGTCGTTCAGGTTGGCGAAGATGTATTTCAGGTTTTTGATCCCGTATTCGCCTGCCTTGATCGGATCATCGCCGAGGTCTTCCTCGATGGCAGTCGGGTCGTAACGGCTTAGGATTTGTTGTTTGCCATAACGGAAACGGGGGTCTCCGGCTTTTTCGTCCACCCATTTTTCGAGAATTTTGGCTTCTTCGGCGGAGGTTAGGTTACCGGAGATGGGGGAATATAACCATTTGATGGCGAATTCATCGTACACGCCCAAGTCGGGAGGGGTTAACCTTACACCCGTGTCAGCCGGTTGTGCCACGTAGTTGAATCTGGCGTAATCCATGATCGACGGTGTGGTACCGTATTTTTGGGTGAAGGAGGCGGAACGTAATGAATCAACGGGGTAGGCGTTGGATGCGGACATGTTGTGCATTAACCCGAGGGTGTGTCCTACCTCGTGGGCGATGACATAGGCGATGGATTCCTTCACGATGTCGTCCGGCATTTTTTTGGCACGGACGGAGGGATCGATGTGTGCCGTTTGCACGAAACGCCAATTGTTGATTAGTTTGATGATGTCGTTGTAGACGATGACCGATGCGTTGATGATTTCCCCGGTCGTGGGATCAACCCACGAGGGACCCATTGCGTTCTCGATGCTGAGCGGGACGTAGCGGATACAGGAATATTTCAGGTTGTCCGGATCAAAGTCGGGGTCGTCTTTCGGGAAGTCCCGGACTTGCACGGCGTTTTTGAATCCGATTTTCTCGAATGCCTTGTTCCACCGGAGTACACCCTCTTTTATGGGGGCTTGCCACAATTGCGGGAAGGCATTGTCGATGTAGTACACGATTGGTTTCTTCGGTTCTACCAGTTCGCCCCGTTCCCATGCGTTCATGTCTTTTGGTTCGAGCCGCCAGCGGTTGGCTATGCTGTAAAAGTTGATTTTGTCTTCCTCGGTGGAGATGTGTTGTTTCATGGTGAGGAAGATACCTACGCGGGAGTCGGATACGCGGGCTTTCATTTTGTCTTCCGGCAATAGCAGTACGGTGCGTACTACCCGGGCGGATACGTCGCCGCCGCCGCCGGAGAAGAACAGGTAGCGCAGTACGTAGCTGAACGACAAATTGGATTCTATGGTCACGTTGTCGTCGAATGCCTTGATGCTACCTAACGAGGACAGGTCTGATTTCATGTTGGAAACGACGGACAAGGGACCCAGTTGCGTGATGATGGGGGAAAGTTCGGGCTCATTGGTCATGAACAGGGAGGTCATGTCGAAAACTACAGCCGTGCTGTCCGGATTGTATGCCAGAACGGGGTATTTTTTGATGTACACGTCTTTGAAACTGCTTTTGACTGCCCGGGTCAGGTTCGGGTCGGATTCGTCGTACGTTACCGAGCTGGTCACGCGTTGCAGGTAGACGAGGCTGTCCTCAAGGACGAATTTCACGTGCATGGGGTCCCGTCCCTTGTACCCGATGGGGCATACCGTGGGTTCACTGGATTCCGCCGGGGTGGAGGCGATCAGCATCTCCCGTGTCATGTATTTTAACGGGAATTCAAAGTAGACTTTTCCCCCGAGTTTGTGTAAGGTGATGAAATTTCCTTTCGCGGTTTGGCAACCCGGTTTTTTGAGGAGTTTGTCGTATTTGCTGACTTTCTTTTTTATGGAGTCTGTTTGAGTGGTTTTCTTTTTGTCCTTTCTCTTTTTTTCTCCTCCATACGCTAGGCTACATGGCACAAGAAGGGCTAGTGCCAGGATGAGTACATACAATTTTTTCATACATCCAGTTTTTAAAGTTAACATTTTGTTTTTATTGAGTGGTTATTTAAAAGGCTCGGATCGCTCTCACCCACCGTTTGGTCGTTTTGGAGGTGTAGGGCATACTTTTTTCGTTTGTTTTAAAGAGTACCTGATAGGCATTTTGTGCGGTCATTTCGGAAGATGCCCACAGGTGCATATTGTTGTCATAGACGAAGGGTGTTCCGCCGACGGCTTTTACCATGGCGTCGAATTGGTTCCGCCACGTGATGTTGTGTGTACCGGCAAGTTGTTTGCACCCGGTGGCGGCGAAATAAAGTTCCTGTAATTCTTGGTAGGAGGGCAGGTACCATTCCCCGTCGGGGTTGTTGCTGTTTTTGGTGTTGTATATCCAGTGGAAAATCGGGTATTTTTCGGCAAAGTCGGGGGCGTCTTTGTGGTTGTGGATGACGGTGAGCGTGTTGTTCTTGCCGTCGGTTTCCGATTGCACTTTTTCAAGAACATCCGGTACGCCCCATTCTCCTTCAAACATATCGAGGGACATGATCAGACCGTGTTCTCCCCCGTGGGTGACTTTGTAGACGATGCCGATGGGATGGGTGGCATCCGGGTACGGGTCGCCGATTGCCCGCATGCTGGCTTTTTGGGTGACCATGAGGAAGCCCGGGGTTTTGCGTGAAACGACGATCACTCGTTCCGTCCGTTCTGATTTGGTGGGGTTGGGTTCGGCTCCCACGATCACGTAGCAACTGTCACGGTCTGTTGTTATCCATGAGTTTTTGGAAGCGACGATTCGCCATTGGGGGTTGTCCGTGAACACTTCCACTTTTTGCGGTTCTCCGCTTGCCTCGAGCGTGACGGTTGTCGCCGATAAGTCCAGTGTTTCTTCTTTGTCATCGTTGCAGGCAATCACGCTACCGAGGCATAGGGTCAAGAGTAGATATATTAACTTTTTCATGTTCGTCGAATTTTAAGGTTTTCCGAATTATTTTTTTGTCATGGTTTTCAGTTCATTCGCGAATAGTAGTGCATTTCGGTATTTGTCGAGCAGGATTTCCATGTAGTATTCTGCGTATTCGTCCACGAGTTCCTGAAATTCTTGTTCCGTGAGATCTTTCAGATCGTTTTTGTCAAGGTTTTCTTCAAGGAAGTCGGGGATGATTTCATTCATCTCTTTTTTCATGTTCTCGCGGAATAGGTCAAGGTCGTCCCCGTACAGGAGTGTGGCTTTGAGGTAGGCGGCAAGGTCTTGCGCTTTTGTCGGGGTGGTGTATTCGTCGACGTCGGCGTATCTGCCGTCCGGGTTGGGAGCGAGGAAGCCGAACCCGTACCAGATGTCGAATGCCGGATGGGCATCTCTAGGGTCTTTATAGTAATTGTCAAGGACGCAGTTGTATATGGTATGCCCGGCTTCCGGGTCTGCCCATTCCGCGAGTTTCTCGGAGAGGGCGTAGAAGTTTTCGACTTGTTCCGTCGGGTTGCTGTACAGGTAAGCCCCACAGGTTGCTCCCGTGATTTCGGCAGCGAAATCATTCTGTTCCTCCGTGGTCATTCCTTGTATGTCTTCAACGTTGCCAACGGCGGTGGTCATCATTGCCGTCCATGTTTTCCCTGTTCTCATGGTGGTGGAAGAGGTCGTGTTTAATATCAGTTCCTTGACGAGTAGGAAACTTTTAGGATAGGCTACTGCCGGGATGTCGGGGATTACTTTTTGCTGGATGAATCTGACGGCGTCGTAGAGTTTGTCCCGGTCTGTCGACAACATGTATTCGACGGTCTGGTTGTTTTCTTCTATCGTGTAGCATAAGTCCAATATCTCGTAATGGATGACTGAATCGCCGTATCCGGACATACCCCTGTATTGAGAACCGATGGTGTCGTTGTAGTAGACGGATATCCTGTTGTTCTTGTAAATATCGTAACGCAATCCGTCTAGAGGGTCGTCACTGGGCTGTATGGCGAACCAGTCGATATCGGCGTACGTGGGGGCTAATTTGCCGTCATCGCTTGCACATCCGCAGAAAAGTAGGCTTGCCAAAAGGATATTTAGTAATATATTGTTTTTCATATTATGGTGTTTTTTAGGGTGTTATTCTTTACTTTCCGGTTGTCGGTCTTTGCGTCCTTCGTTTTGGAGCAGGGCTCCTTGGTTTTCGGTGATTTCGTCTTCCGGGATCAGGAGAGTCCATCCGGAAGGTTCTTCCGAGTATTTGCCCAGTACCATATCGCTCAAGGTGACGGCGGAGCCATCCTCGTAGTAGGGGTGGCGGATGCTTGTTTCGGAAGGGTATTTTGGACTGACGGCATAACGTCGCAGGTCAAACCAGCGATGTCCTTCAAAGGTGAATTCCAGACGGCGTTCGGTGCGGATGAAGTTTACAAGGTCTTCGCCGCTTTGAGTGATTTCACCACCGTTCTTGTCCGCGAATCGTTTTGCTCGCAAGGCTTTGAGCAATTCGATGGCTTCTGCTTCTTTGCCAAGGATGGCTAAGGCTTCGGCTTTGTTTAGGTAAGCTTCGGATAGCCGGAGCCCGAAGGTATCGGAATATTCACCCCCGGCAGAGGAGGCTTGTTTGTTCGGGTAGTTGTAACGGGCTCCCCCGAAATTACCCGATTTGAAGAATAGTTTGTTGCGTAAATCTCCCTGCGCATATAGTTTTAAGAATTCGTCCCGTACCCGGAAAAAACTACGGTACATGTACATATATAATTCGTTGGAACCACCGTAGGAGTTTCCACCATTCGTGAATATGGTTTCCGGTGACGTGGCGGATAGCGCTTTGCCCGCGGTCACGGTGTTGTAGTCGAGAAGGTGATATTTTGTTTTTTTCATTACGGAGTCGCAATGTTCTACGCATTTGTCCCATTCGCCCATGTAGAGGTATAGGCGGCTTAGTAGAAGGTGTGCGGCTTCTGCCGATGCCCGGAAGGTGGTGGGTTGGTCGATGCCTTTCAAGCACACCGTTGCGTTTTGTAAGTCGGAGATCATTTGGTCGTAACATTCTTGCAGGGTGTTGCGGGTGAAGTTGCGGTCTTCGATTTTTGCCGTTAGTTTCAAGGGTATGCCCAGCTCCCGGTTTGCCGTGGCTTTCGAGTAGGGTTTAGCGTAAATGTTTGTCAGGAAGAAGTAGTATCCCGCCCGGAGAAAGTGTGATTCTCCTTTGATTCGTCGGTAGCCGTCGCCTTTCTCGTCTTTGAAGTCATCGATTTCACTCAGAATGGTGTTCAGGCACAAGATGTGTTTATATAGGTTGCTCCATGTGGGTTCGGCGTCCG